>SCSO01000050.1 GCA_004297865.1 Legionella sp. | reverse complement strand
TGTAATACGGCATGACCATTTTGTTGTGCTTGAATTTCTGCTGGAGGCCTAGGAGTGGGTAAACCACCGGCCATTTCAGGACAGATTGTAACGATTCGTCCGGCATCAAGCCAGCTTTGCAAACGGGCATGTTGTTGTAAACAATCGCCACCATCGTAACGTACTTTATGCCCTATCAAACAGGCGCTCATTAATAATTTCATCATCATCTCTCAATGTGCCGAGAAGAAGAATTAGCTTAGAATAATAGGAATTTAAAGCTTACCCAAGATCTTACTCAACGTTGGCTATGATAGCTGATTTGAAGGATTACGAAAAGATACGAATCAATTTGGATTTATCTTCTTCTTTCCTAGCTCAAGTCGGCTTTATTCAATCAACACCTTCATCGCTTAAAGCTGATTTATAGGTTAAAATGTCGTCACATCTGCCTAGTTCCGTTGTCAGGAATAATAAATGAATATTGCAATTCTTACTTTCCAAGGATTTAATGAAATTGACTCTCTAGTCGCTTTTCGAATGCTTAAATGGCTTGATAAAAAGGATTGGAATATTAAAATCTGTTGCCCGGATATGGAAGTCATATCAATGGGAGGCTTAACCATTAAAGCGCAAGGAATGCTTGAAGAGGCTAATAAAGCAGATGCAGTGATTGTTGGCAGTGGTGTTATGACACGAGATATCGTCAAAGACGAGTCTATTATGGCTCGAATTAGCCTCAATCCAAACCGCCAGATCATTGGTGCTCAGTGCTCTGGTGTATTAATGCTGGCGAAGCTTGGATTACTTAGTGACGTCCCTGCGTGTACTGATTCTATCACTAAACCTTGGGTGCAAGAGGCTGGGATTGAAATTCTTAATCAACCACTATTTGCTAAGGATAATATAGCTACTGCTGGAGGTTGTTTATCTTCTGCGTATCTTAGCGCATGGATTATTGCTAAGCTGGATAATTTAGAGACAGCAAAGAAAGCATTGCATTACTTTGCACCGATGGGTGAGAAGGATGAGTTTGTGGAGAAAGCGGTAAAAAATATCTCAGCTTATCTTTTATAAAATAATTTAATGGTGCCGAGAAGAGGACTCGAACCTCCACGGAGTTGCCCCCACTAGCACCTGAAGCTAGCGTGTCTACCAATTTCACCACCTCGGCATGGGCGCTAAGGTACGCAAAATCAATAATAGTGTCAATATTTATCGCGAATAAGGCTGACCCGCTTTTATAATTTTTTCGCGAATCCCCTGCCATTGGCCTTCAGCGGGCGGCAATTCTATGGCAATACAAATGGTATCTGAATCATCAGCCAGTCTTAATTGATAATAGAGTTCGAAGGCAGCTTTTTCTGGTTCTTGGGAAAGTAGGTGAAAACGATCATTTTCTATGCCTAGTGGTTTTTGGAAAGCGATAGCGTAAACGTCCCCTATTCTTTTTAAGCAAAAGCTATCTAATACTTCCGGTTTTTCAAAATAATAAAGCATTTTTTTTGGTTGATAATGAGTAGACATAGCTCCTGGAACACGTGGTTCTTGCTCAGACTTTACTGGAGCTGTGGAAATAACCTCTCTTATGGCTTGTTCATCAATCATTCCATGGCGCAGAATTTGAAAGCTGTGAGGATTGGTAGCATCAACTATAGTGGACTCAATGCCCACATCACAGCGACCTCCATCCAATATGGTTAATTCTTCATTGGGAAAGGATTGTTTCACGTGTTGCGCCGTTGTTGGACTAATTTTCCCAAAGGGATTGGCGGAAGGAGCAACCAATGGTGTTTTCAACATCGCTAAAAGTTTTTGCGTCATTGGATGATTAGGGCAGCGAATGGCAACAGTAGTTTGTCCACCCGTAATGAGCGGGTTAATGTGGCGCATTTTGGCACGCAAAACCAAGGTAAGGGGCCCTGGCCAGAAATGGTCTATTAACTTCTGCGCGTACTCAGGGATTTCCTCGACCCAATGATTCAAGTTATCCGTCGTCGCCACATGGACAATTAAAGGATGATGTAGCGGGCGATCTTTCATGTTGAAAACAGCCCTAATTGCTGCTTCTTGATTGATCATGGCTGCTAATCCATAAACGGTTTCAGTGGGGATGGCCACCGGTTTTCCCGCTTTTAAATCAGAAGCTGCGCGGCCAATATTATCAGTAATAAAAGGCATAGAGGGATCTCAAATCTGGTTTTAGCTATGTAAAATGGAATTATCGCATATTTATAAGAAATGACCAAAATATAGACTGGGTACGAAAGATAAGGTTAATTAACCAACTTTTGCCTTTTAGGTCGTGGCGACATAGAATGTTCATTTAATTCAAGAGATTATCGTGTTATTAACATACATTGAAAAGCTAGTGAATCAGTGTTTTGCTGTTGTGCCTAGAAGAAAACCCTCGTCCATTCAGGCTCAGAAAACTCGTCTAATCGCTCATAGAGGCGCACATGATAATGCGCAAAAACGTTTCGAAAATACTCACGCAGCTTTTCAACTCGCTCAAGAGGTAGGATGTTGGGGAATTGAGTTTGACATACAAACGACTAAAGATGGCGTACTGATGGTCAATCATGATCCCACTTTACATCGGTTATGGGGGCATCCGGTTGCAATAGCGGATCTTAATTTTAACGAATTACGTAAACTTGAACCAGGCATTCCCTCTTTAGCGGAGGTAATAGAGCAATATAGCACGCATATGCATTTGTTTATCGAATTAAAAGCCCCTTTTAATCACGTGCAAGCTTTGCTGCAGATTTTAAAAACTATTGAACCCATTAAAGACTATCATTTATTAGGTTTAGAGCCGGATATTTTAAAAAAGCTTAGCCAATTTCCTAAAGAAGCCTTACTACTGGTTTCGGGACATAATAACAACCAAGCTTACTGTAACTTAAGTTTAAAACAGCCCTATGGTGGTGTTTTGGGTAGTTATTTATTAATGACTAATAAGCAAATCGCTAAGTTTAAAGCGGCAGGACAGGTCTATGGGGTGGGCTTTGTGGATTCTAAATTTAGTTTGTATAGAGAATTAAATCGCGGGATTGAGTGGGTGTTTACTAATCAGGCTTCACGAATAAGTGATTATTTGAAAGCTCTTGATTATTTGTAGGTTGGGTCATGACCCAACAAAGCGATACATCCTTCTAACCTAGAGAATGCTACAACTGCTTTGAATTTTGACAATCTTTTTTTTATTGCATAGGATATAAGAAAGGTTTTAAAGGATTTAATTGGGATGTTTCTCATATTATTTGGAATAAAATGACCTTAAAAATGATTTTTCTTGGATCAGGATCTGCTTTTACCAATGGACCAGATAACTACCAATCCAATGTTTTGTTAGAGATAGATAAAGATACCCTGCTCATTGATGCAGGGACGGACATTCGTCATTCTCTACGCGCCCAACAACGTAACTATTCTGACATTAAAAACGTTTACCTCACCCATTTACATTGCGATCACTGCGGGGGATTAGAGTGGCTAGCTTTAACTACCTATTTTGATCCCAGATATCAAGGAAAACCACATTTATTTACTTCAGAACATTTAGTAAAAGACTTATGGGATAAAACCTTATCCGGTGGCTTAAGCACCTTGAAGGATGAGGAAGCTAAGTTAGCTACTTTTTTCGAAGTGCATTCTGTAAAAGAAAGTGAAGGGTTCACCTGGCATGCTATTGATTTTAAACTGGTCAAAACCGTTCATTTTTGTAGCAATCATCAACTCATGCCCAGTTACGGTCTTTTCTTTTCTTATAATAATTCTCGAATATTTTATTCTTCCGACACCCAAAATACTCCCGAGCAGCTTATGCCTTATTATGAGGACGCGGATATTATTTTTCATGATTGTGAAACGCAATCGAGTAAAAGTGGTGTGCATGCCAATTATAAAGACTTGTGCCAATTACCTGAGCAAATAAAGAAAAAAATGTGGCTATATCATTACAACCCAGGTGCTTTACCAGATGCAAAAAAAGACGGTTTTCAAGGTTTCGTAATAAAAGGCCAATGTTTTACGTTTTAGGCGGATTTTGTGAGCGTGCCCGTTTTTTATATTGTGCAATATTCAAAGACGGGCACGAAAAAAGTAGTTGTAGGTTGGGTCGCGACCCAACATAACCATGTTCACCCATGCTCAAGGTCTTAATGTTGGGTTACGACCCAACCTACGAATTTACCCCCTCTCTAGAAAGAGCGGATCATCAAGCCGTAAATTGATTAACAGTTAACACCATACGATTCACCAACTCTTCAATTTCATCTTCAGAGATAATTAACGGCGGCAACAAACGCACGACAGTATCAGCAGTCACATTGAATAACACGCCATTTTGCAAACCAAGATTACGCATATCATTGGCTGGTCTATCCAACTCAATACCAATCATTAAGCCTTTACCACGTATTGCTTTAACATGAGGATGCTCACCTAAATGACTAATGAGTTTGTCCATTAATAACGCACTATTTTTTATCACTTTTTCGCAAATCTTATCGCGTTCTATAACTTCTAATACGGTTAAGGCGGTAGCACAAGCTAAAGGATTCCCGCCGAAAGTTGATCCGTGATTACCCGGTTTAAATAAGTCTTTAGCGCGTTTGCTCATCAAACAAGCACCAATAGGTACGCCATTTGCCAAACCTTTGGCGGTAGTTACTATGTCGGGCTGAATGTTGTAATGCATATAAGAATACAATTTACCTGTACGTGCATTACCGGTTTGAATCTCATCTAAAATGAGCATCCAATCGTTTTGTTCACAAAGTTTTGCCACATCACACAGATAACCTTCATCAGCGGCATAAATTCCACCCTCACCTTGAACGGTTTCCAACATCACTGCCACCACGTCTTCCCTATTGGCTGCAATGGTATGAATGGCATCCAAGTCATTAAAGGGTGCGCGAATAAATCCAGGGACTAAAGGTTCGAAACCAGCCTGTACTTTACGACTTCCTGAAGCGGTTAAAGTCGCCATAGTACGACCATGGAATGCTCTCTCCATCACAATGATAGACGGAGTATCTATTCCCTTTTTATGGCCAAAAAGTCTAGTTAATTTAATGGCAGCCTCATTCGCTTCGGCCCCTGAGTTGGCAAAGAAAACTTGGTCCATGCCGGTCATGGACGTTAGTTTGGCTGCTAATAACTCTTGCTCCTTAATGTGATAGGCATTAGAGGTATGTAGCAATTTGGCTGCTTGCTGTTGAATAGTTGCTGTCACATCAGGATGAGCATGGCCTAATCCACAAACTGCTATCCCACTTAACCCATCGAGATAGGCCTTTCCCTGTTCATCGTACAACCAAACTCCCTTACCATGCGTAAAAGTGACCGGCAGAGGGCTGTAACTTGTAATTAAAGCCATGATCTATTCCTTATTCAATAACCTTACTTGAGGTTTTTGGCGACAAATTCCCAGTTAACCAAATCCCAAAACTCTTTAATATAATCAGGTCGCACATTACGATAATCGATGTAATAAGCGTGCTCCCAAACATCGCAAGTCAATAAAGCAGTATAACCTTCTGTCATAGGGGTACCGGCATTACTGGTGCTAATTATTTTTAAATCGCCATTCTTCTCTTGAACCAACCAAGCCCAACCAGAGCCAAAAGTGGTAGCCGCTGTTTGGCTAAATTGTTCTTTGAATGCATCAAAAGAACCAAAGGTTTTCTTGATGGCTTCGGCTAACTTGCCAGTGGGCTCACCACCGCCGTTGGGAGTCATGCAATGCCAATAAAAGGTATGATTCCATACTTGCGCTGCATTATTAAAAATACCACCCTTGGACTTCATGATGATGTCTTCAAGACTCATGGCTTCAAATTCAGTTCCAGGAATCAATTTATTTAGATTGTTAACATAGGCATTATGATGTTTACCATAATGGTACTCCAAGGTTTCTTTAGAGATTTGCGGTTCTAAAGCATCCATTGCATAAGGTAATGGGGGTAAAGTAAAAGCCATTTAGGAACTCCGTGGTGAATAAAGCGCTAGTTTAGCAGGATGGATATGAT
>SCSO01000049.1 GCA_004297865.1 Legionella sp. | reverse complement strand
CTCCGCTCAATTACTGGAACGAAACCGTTGGGCTGGCCAAGGCGTTCCCTATCTTAAAATTGGCCGTACGGTTCGATATCGCAAATCAGATATTCTCAATTATCTCCAACACCAATGTGTTCATAACATCCTTCAAAACGCTGTATAGCGTTTTATAGGTTTAGGTTTGAATGATTGGAAGGTGGTGGAACACCTTCCGGTGAACATTGCTGGAGATAAAGAATATGAATTCAGATCAAATATATCATGTTGACTTTAGACAGTCTAAACGCCTTAAATCTTTTCAATACGCAGGCGGTGTATTTCAATTAACCTCTGATGGGGTGATTTTTATTGGTAAGGATAAAGACAATAATGAACTCCCACCTCGTTGGATTTGCTCATCCTTATACGTGATTGCTAAAACTCGAGATGCCCATAGTGGTGAATGGGGTCGGTTGCTTGAATGGGTTGATGATGATGGGATTAAACATCAATGGGCTATGCCCTTGGCTTTATTACAAGGAGATTCCAGCGATGTAAGGCGAGAGCTGGCGCGATTGGGATTGACTATTTCGCCCAGTAAAACGGCTCGTGATTTGTTGGCATCGTACATACAGGTCTTTCCGGTTGAAGAGCGTGCTCGTTGTGTTGATAAACTGGGTTGGTATAAAGAGGTATTTGTTACCGCTCATGAAGCCATAGGGCAATCTAGTGATCAAATCGTTTTTCAAAATGCGAACAGTCTTGAGCCAGCACTATCCGTTGCAGGCAGTGTTGAGGATTGGCGTAATTCTATTGCACGATTAGCTTATGGGAACTCTCGATTAGTATTTGCTATATCCACTGCCTTTGCTCCAAGTCTGGCTGATCTTGTTGGTGAAGATTCTGGTGGCTTTCATTTTAGAGGTGCCTCCTCCTCTGGCAAAACAACCGCTTTAAAAATAGCTGCTTCTGTTTGGGGTAAGCCTGAGGGTTACATTCGTTTGTGGCGAAGTACTGCAAATGGTTTGGAAGGCTTGGCAGCTCTTCATAATGATGGTTTATTAATTTTAGATGAACTTAGCCAGATGGATCCCAAAGAAGCCGGTGAGTGTGCTTATTTGCTTGCTAATGGTCAAGGTAAGACACGAGCCTCTCGTTGTGGTACGGCAAGGCAATCTATGCGTTGGTCATTGCTCTTTTTATCAGCAGGTGAAGAATCATTAACCGCGTTAATGGCAAAAGCTGGGCAGCGATGTAATGCTGGTCAAGAAATTCGGTTGGCAGATATTGAAGCTGATGCGGGTGCTCAGATGGGATTATTTGAACAGCTACATGATTATAAAAACCCTGCAGCTATGTCGCTGGCGTTAAAAGAGGCTGCCAGTCAATATCATGGCGCAGTGGGAATGGCATGGCTTCATAAGATTGTTGCTCAACGTACCGAATTAATCCCCCTACTCGCTAATAAAATCCAGGAATTTGTATTGAAAGTCACTAAGCCGGAACATTCAGGTCAAATTCAGCGAGTAGCCCGACGCTTTGCCCTGGTTGCTATGGCGGGAGAAATAGCCAGTCATTTTGGATTAACTGGGTGGAAGCGAGGCACAGCATGTCAAGCAGCACAAACGTGTTTTAAAGCTTGGCTTGAGGATTTTGGAGAGCATGGTAATCGAGAAGATCGAGCCATATTATCGCAAGTTCGTGCATTCTTTGAAAAAGAAGGTGCAAGTCGGTTTGAAAACGAAAATTATCCGAATAGTGAACGCCTATATAATCGAGCGGGCTTTTTTTACACGGATAACGCTGGTTATCGTATCTTTATGGTTTTATCCGAAGTTTATAGGAAGGAGATATGCCAGGGATTTGAATCTAAAATGGTGAATAAAGTGCTTATTAATGCGGGCTGGATAGTGCCTGGCAATGATGGTAAGGCCTCACAAAAACGAAGAATTAAGGGGATTGGTATTCCTAGGTGCTATGTTTTTACCGAGAAAGTCTGGTCTGACGAGTTCTAATTGTCCCACCCGTTCCACCTTTGAATTTGATGGTGGAACGTCTAAAGCCCAGTAACTACTGGGGTGTACCACTTGTCCCATTTGTTCCACGTATTTTAATGGTATCTAAATACCAGAGTTAACGAAGGTGGATTTTCCAGTATTACAACTTCTTCAAATACGCTAGCTAAAATTTCATTAATAATCCTAACGCAGCCATAATAAAGTTAGAACCGCACCCCTAGTACGGAGGCTGGTATAAAGATAATATGTCTCCAATTATCATATAAGTGTATATCACATATCTATCAGCCTCTTCTCGACTCATAATAGTTGTATGAGAGCCTTTTTGAGTAGCTTGAAAAATACTATCTAATCTTTCTCCAAGAAAGCTTATGTGTGCTCCTATTAAATGCTCAAATCTTTCCGAACCTGAATTATCCTCAACAAAACAGATTATTCGATTTATATAATTGTCCTTACCCAGTTTAATTTTTTTTCCATTTCTTGTTTGTTCTTTACTTTGTGCAGGAAATACCAAATCAGCTAAATCCTCCAAAATTCGTCTACAGCTATGGACAGCATTAGACCAGTCCTCTGTGTTCTCGGATAATAAGTTATCATAAATAGCATTAAATCTTGTTACCGATTCTGGTAATAAATCACCTATATTCTTGTCTACAGACACCCTTAATCGGGTGAAAAAATCATCCGAAATTCCCGAGAATTTAAGCTCAGCGTATTTCATTAGTGCATAATTATAAATAAACAGTCTCCTAGAAGCTAAACGCTCCAAATCTGTCATTATGCTCATTCTTATCGTTGTTCGTTCACCCTTGTTTGTTGTATTAGCATTAATATACTGATTTGGATTAGCCGAGGAAATTGAGACATTGGGATCTTTTGCAACCTTTAGTGAAATTTCATTTAACTTTATTCCTTCTTCGATTTCACGAATCGACTGTCTATATACAAATCGCTTAACACTTTCACTTTTATCGGATTTTTTTTCAAATTCTCTTCCAGCTGTAACAGCTAAATTATAAATTTCATTGGGAAGCCCTTCGATAGTTTTTGGATATCCTCCCGTTTCATATTGCATTATTTTAAGCATCTCAAAATCATTCAGCAATCTAGCTAACCGAATTGTTTTTAAAGCAATATTTTCAAGAGGCAACTCGCTCAACTCTATGTTACGCAAGAGCTCCTCAGCTAACGTCAGGGCTTCCAATAAAGATTTTTGGTTTGAAATTATATTGTTTTCCATCATTATATC
>SCSO01000048.1 GCA_004297865.1 Legionella sp. | reverse complement strand
CTTCCGATCTGCTAATTCTACGGCTTTTTTATTTAATACTGGCGCCGTGGTTTTATTAGTATAAGGAGCATACTTGGTTAATAATTTTTTCGCTGGAGAAATGAGACTTAACATAGCCGATCTATCCTAAGTTAAAACTGATTTATTATATCCTAGGATAGCGAAATTAATCCCCGTTTTAGGAAAATATGTTCTGTAAGTAAATGATGTAAATTTTCAATGGTCTGGTTAAGTACTTTATGTTTCTCTTGATAAGAAAGATGAATCAATTGTACCTTTCGTTCTTTATGACGACTTAAACCCATACCAATACCAAATAAAGTCCCTGCGATGATGCATGAAATCGCAAAAATTCCCCAGGTCCAATTGGAGATAGGCAAAATGGCATCTACACCAATGAGCACTGAAATCACCGTCCAACCAATGCTTAGCAAAACTTCCGTACAAGCGACCCCAGAAGCCATTGCATAAAAGATATTACTCAATCGCTTAGGCCGCACCGCGTCATGTGCTTGTAAATTTGCCGACTCAGGTGCAACAAATTGCGTTTTAATAAAACGAATCAACGCACTTTTAATTGCAGGATTCGCTAATATTTCTTTATCTCTTAATGCATCCGCAAAAGTAATGGAACTGGCTGAATGCTCTTTAGTCTGCTCCAGCAATTGAATGGGTTTACCCCAAAATAAATTAAAACGCCTATTTTGCAATTCCTAAAAGCGTTGGCAAATGCCGCTAATCAAAGTATTGCTTTCCAATAAATTAACTTTGAGGAATTCACTATGCTCAATAAATTGTTCGTCCGTTTCGTGAACACTGCGCAATTTTAATAATTCGTAAAGCAATTCATAATAGGAGTACAAGCATTTACGCATCTCTAAACTGAGCTCTGCATATAAAGTACCCATATCGCGAATCAATTTTTTGTAAGACATACGTGCAATGGGTACTGCTAAAAATAGAGAGATGATCGTTGTAGTAGCAATGGTATAAGTAGAGATGGGGCCTTTAAAACCATCGGGAGCAATCGGTGCCGTGGTATACCAAAAAGCAGCAGAGATTAACCCGGCAATACCTACCCCTTCGAAGATTGCATGGGCACTAATGATCAGTTTATCTAGTTTACTTAAAACAAAATCCTTGGTTTTTAGTTCTGTCGCAGCATCCAATGCTTTCATGAAACTATCCTATTAGTAGTTGATCCCTCACATCCCCGCCCTTCTCCACTCACAGGCCGAAGGGTGTTTGGAGTTTCTTCAATGATTCCCTTTAGAGATGTAATTCTAACTCTTAGTTCCACCGCCTCCCATGCCTACTCTTGCACGATGCATGAAGAAGGTAACACTGTCACTGGTGTTTAGTACTTGTCCACTGGGATCCAACACTTGCACCGCTATAGTATGTTCACCTCTATAGATCCCATTTAATTGGAAACTTAAATTAGGTTGTGGTTCACCAATAGGTGCCCCATCAAACAATAATTGCAGATTATCTCCAGGCGTTAAATCAGGTTCTAACTCTACAGCAACAACTAAATACCCGTTATTATTACGGACAGTTGCTTCATTTTGCGGTTGAGAGATGACCACCTTAGTATAAGAGCGTGGTTTATTTGAGGTCTGATCCTTTGTGCCCAAGGTACTATTATTACCATTAATAGGCTTTGGAGGAGAAAAGGTTTGTGATTCGTTGATCTTCACCTTTTCTGCACCATCATGCGGCACATCACTAAAATGCACATTCCCCTGAGCATCAGTCCATTTGTATATTTGCGCACTAGCTGCGCAAATACACAAGGTCATTAATGAAAGAAAAAGGATTAATTTTTTCATCCTATATCCCCTAGATATCCTTAGAGACTGTAATACAGTTCAAACTCATAAGGATGGGTTAAACTTCTAATTTTGGTGATTTCCTCATCTTTCATAGCCACATAATTATTAATAAAATCCTTACTGAATACATCACCAACCAGTAAGAATTCATGATCTTTCATTAAATGCTCCATAGCTTGTTCCAGAGAAGAACAAACGGTAGGTACATCCACCAATTCTTCTGGAGGTAAATCATAAAGATCTTTATCCATCGCTTGGCCTGGATGAATTTTCTTTTGAATACCATCCAAACCAGCCATCATCATTGCAGCAAAAGCTAAATAAGGATTCGCAGTAGGATCAGGGAAACGTACTTCAATGCGACGAGCTTTAGGATTGTTCACATGGGGAATACGAATAGCTGCAGAACGGTTACGTGCAGAATAAGCTAATAAAACCGGCGCTTCAAAACCAGGTACTAAACGCTTATAACTATTGGTAGAAGGGTTAGTAAAAGCATTCAAAGCACGGGCATGCTTAATAATACCACCAATATAATATAAAGCCGTATCGGAAAGACCAGCGTATTGATCCCCGGTAAATAAATTCACCCCATCTTTAGCTAAAGATTGATGACAATGCATTCCGCTGCCATTATCGCCTACTAAAGGTTTGGGCATGAAGGTCGCAGTTTTTCCATAATTATGCGCTACGTTATGAATAACGTATTTTAAAATTTGTAACTCGTCTGCTTTTTGAGTTAAAGAATTATAACGAGTGGCTACTTCGCATTGGTTAGCGGTAGCAACTTCATGGTGATGTGCTTCTACGACTGTGCCTAGAGATTCTAGGGTTAAACAAATCGCTGAACGAATATCATGTGAAGAATCCACTGGTGGAACTGGGAAATACCCCCCTTTAATAGGTGGTCTATGGCCGATGTTGCCACCTACCATTTCTTTACCTGAATTCCAATGCGCTTCATCGGAATCAATTTTATAAAAAGCACCCGAAATACTTGTTTCCCATTGCACGTTATCAAATAAGAAAAATTCCGGCTCTGGACCAAAAAATACTTGGTCTGCTATCCCGGTGGATTGCAAATACGCTTCTGCACGTTGTGCAATAGAACGGGGGCATCGATCATAACCAATCATGGTTTGCGGATCGACAACGTTGCAACGAATAAAAATAGTATTGTCTGGGAAAAAAGGATCTAGTTTAATGGAGCTCAAATCAGGCATTAGGGCTAAATCAGATTGATGAATTTTTTGCCATCCCTTAAAAGACGAGCCGTCGATCATCTTGCCATTTTCTATGAAATCTTTATCCACCGCAGAAACAGGGATAGTGATATGCTGTTCTTTGCCACGAATATCGGTGAACCGAAGATCCACAAATTTTGCATCATGTTCCTTTATTGCCTCATGAACTACATTTATACTCATTTTAGTCTCCAGGATAATCTGCAAATAGTTTACCTTAAGTGACTTATTAAACCCAATAGATTACACTCTAGTTTTAAACTAATAATAAATAATATGGGCGCGTACCAATATCAAGCGCTAAAAAAAAATGGCGGCAATCAGAATGGCGTAATTGAAGCAGACTCCGAGCGTCATGCGCGGCAGCTATTACGCGAGCAAAACTTAATTCCTACGCAAGTTCAAGCCTTAATGCAACAACGCGCTGGGAATCCCAAAAGTAAATTATCTTCCGCTGATCTGTCTTTATTAACCCGTCAATTAGCCACATTACTCGCTGCCGGCATACCTGTAGAAGAGTCTTTACGTGGGGTGAGTGAACAAACGGAAAAAGACAAAGTCCGTGAGCTCATCATTGGTATACGTGCAAAAGTACTCGAAGGGTATGGGCTTGCCCAAGCCATGGCGCAATACCCTAATGCCTTCCCTGAATTGTATAGAGCAACGGTTGGAGCCGGCGAGCAAACAGGCCGTCTGGATTTAGTTTTAGAGAAATTAGCCGATTACACTGAAAATCAACAACTCACTCGCCAAAAAGTGCAGCAAGCTTTAATTTATCCTATTCTGATGATTGCAGTGTCTGTAGCTATTATCAGTTTCCTACTAACCTTTGTAGTTCCGAAAATCATCGAAGTGTTTACTAGTAGTGGACAAACTCTGCCTTACATGACGCTGATTTTAATTAACTTCAGCCATTTCGTGAAAAGCTATGGCCTTTATACTTTGATTGCTATTATTGCCTTAATTGTGGGCTTTAAACACAGCTTACGTAATATCAAAGTTAAAACCGCTTGGCATCGGTTTATTCTAAAATTACCCATTGTGTCCTACTTGGTGAAAACCATTAACGTAGCTCGATATATCCATACTTTCGGAATTCTCTTTGCAGCAGGCGTGAGTGTATTAGAAACCATGCGTGTTTCAGCAAGCTTGATTACCAATGTGGTCATGCGCCAGGCCTTTGATACGGCCACTTTACGTGTACGTGAAGGGAGCGGTATCAGTGAAGCGTTAAAAGAAACGCATTACATAAGCCCTATGGCTATTCATCTCATCGCCAGCGGCGAAAAAAGTGGTCAAATATCAAACATGATGGAACGTGCCGCTAATCATTTGGATAATGAAGTCAAACGACTCATAGACACCTCCCTTACCTTATTAGAACCCTTAGTCATTTTGTTCATGGGTGCGGTAGTGCTATTTATCGTTCTTGCCACTTTGTTACCCATTTTTTCCATGGAACAGTTGGTCGCTTAAGAATGGGATTTCATCCATCCGGCGCTTCTGCTATGATTTGTCCTTTGGTTTATACGGGAATAAAGAATGAATAAACAAAAAGGTTTTTCTTTAATTGAAATTATGGTGGTTGTGGTTATTTTAGGGATCCTAGCCTCAATCGTAGTGCCTAAAATCATGAGTCGTCCTGATGAAGCCCGCCGAGTAAAAGCAAAGCAAGATGTGCTCGCTATTCAAAATGCGCTGGATCTTTACAAACTGGATAACGGCAACTATCCGACTACAGATCAAGGTTTATTAGCTTTAGTAGAAAAGCCATCCACTAATCCAGAGCCTACTCATTGGACGCAATACCTTAAATCGGTGCCCAAAGATCCTTGGAGCCGAGACTATCTCTACATGAATCCCGGCGAACACAGTGATGTGGATGTCTTTACTTATGGCGCAGATGGACAACCTGGAGGAACAGGTATTAATGAGGAAATCGGGAATTGGGAAACGCGTTAATCGCGGTTTTACACTGATTGAAATTTTGATCGTCATCGTGATTATTGGCATTACCGTTGGTTTTGCCGTAATCGCTTATGGTGACTTTGGTGCTGGACGTCGCCTACAATTTGCTGCAGAGCATTTAGTGAACACGCTAAAATTAGCCCAACAACAAGCTATTTTAGAGCATAGTACTTTAGGTTTGCGTATTGATAATTCTGGTTACCAAATTCTCAAATTTTATACGGTACGGTCGCAATGGGCCCCTATATCGAATAAAGGAATTTTCAAGCAGACCTCTTTCCCACAACATACCGTTATCCGCTTAAAAACTAATGTCAAAACCCCCTTAGGTGCTCCGCCCATCCTTATTCATTCTACCGGTGACATGACGCCGTTTACTTTATCTTTAGGTACTTCGCAAAATGAAGCTTTAAATACTATTACTGCAACGCATAATGGCATGATTAAGCTGGATGAGGTGAAAAAGAAATGAACTTGAAAAACACCTTAAAGATTGCAGGTTTCACCTTAATTGAAGTCCTATTGGCTTTAGCCGTAATTGCTATAGCGCTCACTGCTTTATTAAAAACTAATGCGCAAAATATTACTAACACTCAAAGAGTGCGGGAAAAAGCCATAAGCCATTGGATTGCGATGCAAGCAGTCAGCATGATTCAACTTAATTTAATCGAATTAGAGCCCAGCGCAGAATCGACTCAAGCCACCACTTTATTAGGTGAAAAATGGTATTGGCGGGCCAAAATGCTTCCCACCCCTATTAAAACGATTCAACTTTTAAGCATTTCCGTAAGTCCCAAGCAAAGTGGACCTTTCCAAGAAGAATTACTCGCCTTTAGGTATGTGGTATGAAAAAAAATTCTGGCTTTACTCTAATAGAAATTTTGATCGCCCTGACCGTCTTCGCCATTTTAGCGACCATTACTTCTACTGCTTTATACAATGCTTTTACTACACGTAGCCGCGTCAATGCACAAGCCGAACGCTTAAATACGATGCAGCTCGCCATTAGCATTATTCAACAAGACACTACCCAAGCGATTACGCGCGCGATACGTGGCAATGAAATGCGCTTGTTTGGTGTGTTCATTGGGCGCAAAAATTATACGGAATTTACGCGTGATGGCTTCATCAACCCTCAAAGCATAGAAAAACGCAGTACACTCAAACGAGTTGCTTTGGTCTGCCAGGATGATCAACTTATTCATCGTACTTGGGAAAGCCTTGATGTTCCTGATAGAAATGTTTTCGAAGATAAAGTCTTACTCGATGGTTTAACGGAATGTCGTTTCAATTACGTGAATAAGACGTTACAGGTGCTTAATGAATGGCGCGAACAAAGCATGACTGGCTCGGCAAATCCAGAACCTTTTCCTAAAGCACTTCAAGTTAATCTTAAATTAAAAGATTGGGGAGCAATGAATATGCTCTTTATTATACCAGGAGCTTTGTATGCGCCACCCCAACAAAACTAATCCCGTTAAAACCAATAAGGGCGGAGCTTTATTAACCGCATTATTTATTATGACCTTAGTGGCCATCGTGGCTACTGCGATGAGCATTCGTTTACAATTAGATATTTATCGTACTCGTTTAATTAATTCTCATGATCAACTGTATCTGGCAGCACAATTAGTTACCTTTTGGTCTATGAATGAATTAAACGACAAAAATAAAACCTTCAATAAAGCCAATGAACAAGGTTTAGTCGCCCAGCTTCCAGCAAAAATGGAAAAGCTCTATAAACAGGTGACCATTAAAGGGGAGTTATATGATTTACAAGGACGGATTAATCTGAATAACTTAACCGATAAACGATTTATTCCTACCCTCATCGCTTTGCAAAAAAATCTCCAAATCAATAATGATAATCAAAACAAAGCTATTTCCTTATCCGTTTTTGATTGGTTAAGCACTTATAATCTGGGGCGCGGAAAAGACAATTACATGTCGTATTATCTTGGACAAAAGCCTCCTTATCTACCTAGCCATCAATTAATGCAAAGCACCACTGAATTCCGTTTAATCAAAGACGTTTCTGCAACACAGTATCAAGCACTACAACCCTATATTATTGCCGTACCCGATGCGACCGCAATTAATCTTAATACTGCTCCGCGTGTTGTTTTAAAATCTTTAGGTGGTGGCATAAGTGATAGTCGTTTGGAAGAACTTCTAGCTGCACGAGGAACTGAAGGAATTAAACGCATCAATGACATTACTGAGCTACTAAAAAAAATGAATTTAAGTAGCGGTCAAGTGACCATTCAAAGTCAATATTTTCTATCTGTTGCCTATGCTAGTAGCGATGATTTTAATTTAGTAGTTTATACGGTGTACAAACGTAGTCTTGATGCTAAAAATAAAGCCCATGTCGGGATAGTTCGCGAAAGCATTAATAGTTTTAATTAATTGCAGTTCAAGAGTGCTACTTCTCTGATTAAGATATGGCAATTATTACTTTACCGCGTGATTGGCCGGATTCTAAATAGGCATGGGCATCAGCTACTTCAGCCAGTTGAAAAGATCGCGGATCCAGTAAGGGTTTCAGTTTTCCTTGATCAATAATGTTTGCTAATTCGGTCAGAATTTTCCCATGAGCCGCACGGCCTTGCTGATTTAAAATGGGCAATAACATAAACACCACTTGTAAGCCTAAGGCTTTATTGTGCATAGGACTTAAATCATGAGTTGAACGCGCCGCCGTGGTGACGACCATACCTTCAATAGCTGCCGCTAAAAAAGATTTATCCAAATTAGCGCCTCCTACGGTATCAAAAACCACATCAAAACCCTTTCCTTGAGTTAATCGCTGCACGTATTGATCTACTTCTTCCTCTTTGGCATTGATCACTTCATCTGCCCCTAGTGATTTAGCTAAAGTAAAATCTGCAGATTTAAGCACCGTAGTATAAACCTTTGCACCATGTTGTTTAGCCAATTGCACTGCGATATGACCTACCCCACCCACGCCGCCGTGAATTAAAATAGATTGCCCAGGAGCTAATCGGGCTTTTTTAAATAAAGCCTCCCATGCAGTAATGCTCACCAAAGGCAAAGCAGCAGCCTCCAACATCGTTAGCGATTTAGGTTTATGCGCTATTAATTGCGCATCGACTGGCATGTACTCTGCCAGCGCGCCAGCGGAACCTTTTAAGCCTCCCGCACATCCATACACTTCGTCACCCACTTTAAATTGACTGACATCTGGAGCTACAGCACTCACAATCCCTGCCACATCGCCATGTAAGATCGCAGGAAAAGGGGGTGCAAGGTTAGGCACTAAACCTTTACGAATTTTGCAATCAATTTGATTCACGCTGGATGCACACACTTGAACTAGTATTTGTCCTTTTTCTAGTGAGGGCATTGCAATATCTTCTAAATTAAATACGGAAGGTTCACCAAACTGATGAATCAATTGTGCTTGCATTTTATTCCTTAAAGATTTTCACGAATCATTGCTTAATGGTATTATCATCGCCCTTCATACACATAAGGAAATTCAATTGAAAAAATACCTTAGCTGCATATTCACTTTAGCTTTTTCTTTAGGTCTTGCGCAAGCACAGAATATTACAGCCCGCATCCCACAATTCTCGAATAAGAAAGTCACCGTATGGAAAACCGTTATTTATCCTGAGGCGAATCAATCCTTAAAAATGCATCGCCATGATCATGATCGGGTATTAGTCGCTTTAACAGATGGTGTGTTGCAGGTTAATGATAACCAAGGCAAATCACATCTTCTAAAATTTAAGAAAGATAGAGCTTATTATTTAACTAAAGATAAGAAAGGGGTGTTACACAATGATGTGAACTTAACGAAAAAACCCATTCGTGTGATGATTATTGATTTGAACGATTAAAGGTTATTCCGCAGTTTGTTCTTTGAGCTCTAGAGGGCCCATTTCTTTAATGATTTTTTCTGCTTCTTGTTTGTCTTGTTCTGAAAGTTTTGCATTCAAAGCTTTCAGTTCTTTTGCAGCTTCTTCATTTTTATTATCGGTCGCAACTTTTAACCAAGCATAAGCCTTAATGTAATTTTGCGGAACACCTAAACCAGCCATATACATATAACCTAATTTAGCTTGTCCCATCACATTGCCTTGAGCTGCTGATTTACCAAACCAATAAGCGGCCTGTTGATAATCTTTATTAACCCCGTTTCCAGTCAAAAGCAGTTGGCCAATTTGTGCCTGTGCTTCTGGTTGACCTTTTTCTGCGGCTACTTGATACCAATAGGCGGCTTTTTTAGGATCTGCGTCAACACCGTAACCATTTAAATAGTAGTACCCCAAATAAGTTTGCGCATTCACATGACCTTGATTAGCTGCTTGAGAAAACCAATAAAATGCACTTTTATCATCGGCAGTTACCCCGCCTTGATCACCGGTATATAAAAGTCCTAAGCTGTACTGGCCTTTTTCATCACCTTGTTCAGCCGCTTTTTGATACCATTCTAAAGCTTTACTGATATCTTTTGGGGTGCCTTTTCCGGTCATGTATTGATAACCTAGATTAACTTGTGCTTTGCTATATCCTTGTTCAGCTGCCTTTTTAAACCAGAGAAACGCGTTTTCTTCGCTAATAGGTACTCCATCTCCACTAACATACATCAAGCCCACATTACGTTGCGCTAAAGCATTACCTTGATCAGCGGCTTTTTTATACCATTTAAAAGCTTCAGAGAAATTTTGGGGCATGCCTTTACCAGAATCGTATAAAAATCCTAGACTTAACTGAGCTAAGGCATTGTTTTTATCGGCAGATTTTTGATACCAGTCATGAGCATCTTTAAGGTTTTCTTGGACACCATAACCATATTGGTACATGCGACCCAATAAATACATTGCATCAGCATTCCCTTCCTTAGCCGCAGACATTAAATGAGGATAAGCTGTTGTATAATCACCATTTTCAAAGGCAGCAAATCCCACTATTTCATCCGCATATACCGCATTTGCAAAGAAAAATAGGGCTAAAACCAATGCACGCATACCTACTCCAATTTTAGACTCCTCTATTTTAAGATTAGAATAAATAGGCAACAAAGCAAGTGGAGGATTTTTAAGCTTCTTTTTCGAGCTCGTCTTTTGAGTGTTGAATTTCGCTTAGCCGGAGAGCTATGTAGGTTGGGTCGCGACCCAACATAACCATTTTCTCCTTCGCTCAAGATCCTTATGTTGGGTCATGACCCAACCTACGACTACGACTTTTTTCGTGCCCGTCTTTATTGCACACCGTGCACGGGCACGTTCACGAAAAATTATAATGCTTCAAAAATCGCAGCAGCACCCATGCCCGTTCCAATACACATGGTCACCATCCCATAACGCCCACCAGTACGACGTAAACCATGTAATAAAGTAGCGGTACGAATAGTACCAGTAGCACCTAAGGGATGCCCAAGGGCAATAGCACCGCCAAGAGGATTCACTTTCTCACGTGATAGCCCCATTTCTGCAATCACCGCCAATGCTTGCGCAGCAAAAGCTTCGTTAAGCTCAATCCAATCCAATTGATCTAGAGTTAGTCCCGCACGTTTCAAAGCCACAGGGATTGCCTTGATTGGACCAATACCCATAATTTCTGGAGGCACCCCTGCAACCGCAAAACTTAGTAAACGGCCTAAGGGTTTTAAATTATACTGCTTCAAAGCGTGTTCCGAAGCGAGCAACGCAATGGCAGCGCCATCACTTGTTTGGGAGCTATTCCCTGCAGTGACAGTACCTCGGGCAGCAAAAACTGGTTTTAATTTAGAAATAGCTTCATAAGAAGTATCTGCGCGAGGGCCTTCGTCTTCACTAATCAATTTCTTTTTAAGGATAAGTTCGGAAGTTGCTAAATTAGGGTGTCGAATAGTAATTTCTATTGGACTGATCTCTGCCTTAAAATCACCTCGCTGTTGCGCGGCAATCGCACGTTTATGACTTTCTGCAGCAAACTCATCTTGTTGTTCGCGAGTAATATGCCATTGCTTAGCAACATTCTCTGCAGTGATACCCATACCATAAGCAATAGCCACATCTTCGTTATTAAAAATCGCAGGATTAGCTGTATATTTGTTACCACCTAGAGGCACCATGGACATACTCTCCACACCACCAGCAAAGGCTAAATGCATATCCCCAGTGCGTATTCCCTCTGCAGCCGTTGCAATACTCTGTACACCTGAAGAGCAAAAACGATTAATAGTCATCGCAGGAACTGATTGGGGTAAATCCGCCAACAAAGAAGCAATACGCGCAACGTTCATGCCCTGCTCGGCTTCTGGCATAGCACAACCTACCACCACATCACCAATGGCTTCCCAATCCACAGAGGCATTTCGTTCCGTCACACTACGAATACAATGTGCTAGTAAATCGTCAGGTAAGGTGTTTTTAAAAACGCCGCGTGGGGCTTTACCAACGGGAGTGCGCAATACATCAACTACATACACATTAGACATGATTTATTCTCCTTAATTGCGCAAAGGCTTACCTGTTTCTAATAAAGAACTGATGCGTGCCTGTGACAAGGGGGTTTCCGCCAATTGGACAAAGACTTCTTTTTCTAACTTCAAGATCCATTTTTCATCGACTAGAGTACCTTGGTTCACATCACCACCACAAATCACTTTAGCTAATTCATTCGCCATAAAATAATCATGAGGTGAAATAAATCCGCCTTCTAACCAATTCACTAAACCGGTTTGTAAACGTGCATGACCTTCAATTCCAACGACCCTAAAAGGTTTGGCTAAAGGGGGTAAATAATTTGCAGCCAACATGGCTTTGATTTTAGCCACTGCTGCATAGAGCACTTCATCAGTATGCATCACATAAGCATCTGTAACTTTTAAATAGCCCATTTGCATTGCTTCAGGGGCACTTCCCGCCACTTGTGCGGTGGCAATTTGTTGAAAATAGCTTTGGATAAAACCCATAAGATCTGCAGGTTGGCTCTGAGAAGCTGCTCTCAAGGCCATTTCTTTACAGCCACCGCCAGCAGGAATTAAACCCACACCTAATTCAACAAGACCCGGATAAGCTTCGAAGGCTGCCATAACGGAGCTGCAATGCAACATCAATTCACAACCACCACCAAGAGCACGTCCTCGTAAAGCGGCCATGACTGGAATCGGGCTGTACTTAATGCGCATCACTACATCTTGGAACTCACCAATCATGTTGCCTAATGCTTGGAATTTTTTTTCTTGAATCAGTTGTAAGACACTACGTAAATCTGCACCAGAACAAAAGTTCGTTGCATCCTGCTGATAAATGATAACGCCCTGGCATTGTTTTTCCGCATGATTTAGCGCTTCCGCCAAACCGTCGATGACTGACTGCCCAATGCTGTTGACCTTACTTTTAAAACTGAGTATCGCAATATCATCTTGTAAGTGACATAAGCGTACGCCTTCGTTTTCATAAATAGCTGGGGTGGGATACGATGTTTCCGCGAGTACTTTATCTGGGAAAAATTGTTTTTGATAAACCGGCAATTGACTTCTAGAAGCATAAATTCCTTCTTGCGGTGCATAAGCACCTTCAGGGGTATAAAATGCTGCGAGCTTTTCCACCCAAGTGGGTAAATTAGCATTGCTTAAAGTTTTCTTCGCTTGAATAGATTGCTGAATGAATTGCAGCATCTCTTGAATACCCGACGACTGCCAAGTTTCAAAGGGTCCTTGCATCCAACCAAATCCCCAACGAATGGCTAAATCCACATCGCGGACATTATTTGCAATTTCTTCTTGATGATAAGCACAATAATGAAATAAATCGCGAAAGCAGGCTGCTAAAAATTGCGCTTGTTTGTTGTTAGAAGCTAATAAACTTTGCATGCGTTCTTGCGGGTTTTTTATCTTCATGATCGTTTGCAATTCGGGATCAACTTCTGATTTTGCTGGTCTATAAGTTTTGCTGTTCACATCATAGACTTCAATCAATTTTCCATTTTTGCGATAAATTCCTTGACCTGTTTTCTGCCCCAAATGCCCTTCTTTAATTAATTGATCCAACCATTGTGGTAATTGAAAACAATGATGCCAAGGATCTTCTTTTAATTGCTCATGCATGGTATTGACCACATGCGCCATGGTGTCTAAACCTACCACATCCATGGTACGAAAAGTCGCTGATTTCGGACGTCCAAGTAAAGGCCCAGTGAGCGCATCAACTTCGTCTAGGCCCATTTCCATTTTTAGCGCATGTTGCAAGGTCGCTAATAAAGAAAATACTCCGATACGATTAGCAATGAAATTCGGGGTATCTTTGGCACGAACCACACCCTTACCTAACTGACTAGTAAGCCAAGTTTCTAAACGATCTAGTAATTCTTTAGAAGTGGTTTTCGCAGGAATTAATTCCGCCAAATGCATGTAACGCGGAGGATTAAAGAAATGCACACCACAGAAATTATTGCGATGTTGCTCAGGTAAGACCTGACTTAAAGCATTGATGCTCAGACCAGAGGTATTACTGACTAAAATTGTCTTAGTACTTAGATAGGGACTGATCTTTTGATATAAAGCTTCTTTCCAATCTAAACGCTCAGCAATTGCTTCGATAATTAAATCACAAGAAGAAAGATCTGCAAGATCCTGTTCATAATTTTTTGCCTGTAATAAAGCGCCGGTTTGTGGAGTCGCTAACGGTGCGGGTTTTAATTTGCCAAGATTAGCAATTGCTTTATCAATTAAAGCATTAGGATTCCCTTCCTTAGCAGCTAAATCAAACAATAACGTTTCAATACCAGCATTCACACAATGCGCCGCAATTTGGGCTCCCATCACCCCGGCACCCAATACCGCTACTTTCTTTATATAAAAAGGCTCTTGCATGATCTATTCCTTAATTATGACAGATTGAACTGAATACCTTGCGCTAATGGCAATTCATTACCCCAATTGATGGTATTAGTTTGTCGACGCATATAGGCTTTCCAAGAATCCGATCCGGATTCACGTCCACCGCCTGTTTCTTTTTCACCACCAAAAGCCCCACCAATCTCTGCACCTGAAGTGCCGATATTAATATTAGCAATCCCGCAATCACTACCCCAAGCACATAAAAAGCGCTCAGCACTTTTAAGATTTTGAGTAAACAATGCTGAAGATAAACCTTGAGGCACACCATTTTGTAAGGCAATCGCTTCTTCTAAGGTTTGGTAAGACATAACATAAAGAATAGGGGCAAAGGTTTCTTCTTGGACTATACTCCAATCATTTTTTACACCTGTGACTAAAGTAGGTTGCACAAAGCAGCCTGCATTATTAAGCACTTCACCACCAAAAAGAATTTGTCCGCCTGCTTCTTTGATTCGACTAATTGCTTTTTTGAATTGTTCCACTGCCTGTTTGTCAATGAGTGGCCCCATCAAATTACGCTTGTCTAAGGGATCACCCACAGTAATTTGCTCATAAGCATTTTGCAATTTCTTTATCATATCTTGATACTGCGATTCATGCACGAAAAGACGACGAGTCGTAGTACAACGTTGACCTGCGGTACCTACAGCGCCGAACACAATTCCAGGAATTGCTATGCGCATATCCGCCGACTCGTCCAAGATGATGGCATTGTTGCCACCCAGTTCTAGAATGGTCTTTCCTAAACGCGCCGCTACTTTTGCTGCAACCACTTTGCCTACCGCAGTAGAACCTGTAAATGAAATCAATGGAATGCGTGGATCTTCCACCATCTTTTCCACCACATCATGTTCAGTAGGAATAATCAGACTGAAAATTTCCGGGCAATTATTCCTTTTTAATACTTCATTACAAATGTGTTGGACCGCAATGGCACATAAGGGCGTCTTTGCTGAAGGTTTCCATAAAGTAACGTTGCCGCAAATCGCTGCTAAAAATGCATTCCAAGACCATACAGCCACCGGAAAATTAAAGGCAGAAATAACTCCTACGACTCCATAGGGATGCCATTGCTCGTACATCCGATGATTAGGGCGCTCGGAGTGCATGGAATTACCATACAACATTCGCGATTGGCCTACAGCAAAATCAGCGATGTCGATCATCTCCTGAACTTCTCCATCACCTTCTTGTTTGGATTTGCCCATTTCTAAAGACACTAAGCTTCCTAAGTTGTCTTTGTGCTCTCTTAAAGCATCTCCCATTTGGCGAATGATTTCACCACGTTTAGGAGCAGGGACTTTACGCCATTCTTTTGCTGCTTCTACAGCGCGTTGCATGACTTGCTCGTAATCTTCTAAAGAACAAGTCGCCACTTCTGCTAATTTTTCATTGGTGGTGGGATTGAACGATTCTAAAGTATGCTGTTGTTTTGCACTACGCCAACCCTGGCCACTAAAGGCTCCCGGGTTGACAGCTTCAATGTGTAACTGTTGCAGTAAGTCCATACAGTCCTCTTAAGCGTAATACTGACCAAAACGATTTTTTAATACATCTGCTAAACGGAATTTTTCTTGCAGGATTAAGCCTTTGTACTCATTGGATTCTCCCATAACCAAATCCACTACTGCACAAACTCCAGCAGCCGTACTCACTTGAATCGCCGACCATTCCAAACCACGAATCACTTCCGGATAAATTTTCTTAACGTAACTTTTCTCGGTCAATTCACCCTGTTTAATCCCTTCTACAGTGACGTAAACAATAACGATGTCTTGATAGGTTTTAGGAATGGCATTTTCTAAAATGCGTTTGAGTGTCGCACGATCTTCATTCATGCGTAAATCATTCATCAATAGACGCATTTTCATGCAGTGACCAGGATAACGCATGGTCTTATAATTCATGGATTGAATTTTGCCAACATATAATTCAGCTAAACTGCCTAAACCACCTGAAGTATTGAAAGCTTCGTATTCACAGCCATCGATTTGAATTGCTTCTAAACCTTCTAAAGGAGCTAGTGTAACTGCCTTTCCTCCTTCAACTCCATAACAAGGGTTACCGTATTCATTGATAACGCCGTCAGTAGACCAGGTCAAAGAATAATGCAGTGCATTATTAGCACGTTGAGGTAAAGCGCCGACGCGCAATTTGGCGTGATAACACTCTTCAAATTCTTGCATTAAACTATTCGCAGCAATACTAATAAAGCCAGGAGCTAAACCGCATTGAGGTACGAACGCTGTTTCTGCATTTAAAGCAATGGCTTTCACTTCTTCAGTTACCGAAGTGTCTTCTGTCAGGTCAAAATAATGAGCTTTAGCAGCTTTAGCGGCTTGAGCAACATAGGTATTTAAAAAATAAGGTAAGCTGGATATAACCGCTACAATGCCATGCTTTTCTAAGTAGGCTTGAGTGGATTGTTGATCTTTTACATCCAAAGCAACGGTTTTAATTTCAGGTATAGCAGCTAAAAGACGAGTTACATCAGATCCATTAAACTCCAAATCAGCTAAATGAACTTGGTATTCCCCACTATCTGCCAACAAACAAGCAATCAAGCTGCCGATCTTCCCGGCGCCAGTAATCATTACGTTATACATACAATCCGTCTCCATTGTAAAACGAGCTAATCGTACACAATATTTTCATAATTGAATAGTGACATTTTAATTCTTGACCTACTCTATTTACTGCTTTATCTTTTATGTTTAATCTTAACCATCAATTGAAGAATGTCTGCAACTATCAGCATTAGCGAAAAATTATTTACCTCCATACGTATTAATTACTTACTGTATTTATTTGTTTTTTTTGCGGGCTTATTAGGTCCATTAGGATTTGCACCTTTTCATTTGCCCGGATTCACCATTCTAAGTTTAGCTTTCTTATATGCGGCTATTTTGCGTTCCCCAATTGAACAAAGCCCTATCTTAGGTTTTATATATGGCATGGCTTATTTTGGTTTAGGTGTTTCCTGGGTCATTATTAGTATTCATGATTATGGTCATATCCATTATATATTCGCAGGCATACTCACTATTCTTTTCATCATGTATCTCGCACTCTATCCAGCGGGAGTCGCTTTTCTGTTTAAATTGTTAAGAGTTGAGCAATATACCTTATTAGCTAGCATCACTTTTAGTGCTTTATGGTGTCTTAGTGAATACATGCGCTCTTATTTTATGACCGGTTGTCCATGGCTGCTCGTGGGAACGTCTTTAATTGATACCCCGGTAAAATATTTGGCACCTATCTTAGGTATCAATGGTTTAAGTTTTCTCGGTGCTTTTACAGCAAGTTTACTGGTAGCTTCTCAACGCGAACAAACACTTAAACGCTTTGCTTATTTATTTTTCTTCTTATTTATACTAGTAGGTCCAACTGCTTTAAAGAATTATCAATGGACTACTATCAGTAAACAACCTATCAGTATAGGTGCAATACAAGCTAATCTTTCTATGCGCGATAAATGGGATGAACAATTGTTTTGGCAATTGTTAAACCTTTATGAAAAAGCCATTGATAAGCTCTTAGGTAAACAACTAATCATTTTACCGGAAAGCGCTATTCCTATTCCTGAGCGATATATTTCTGATTACATTGCGAAGTTAAGTGCAAAAGCAAAGAAAGCCAACAGTGGTCTGATTGCCGGCACGCTACAACCGGTAGATAACGAGGGTACGACCTCTTATTACAATGCCATACTAAGTCTAGGGCAAGCTAAAGGTTCGCATATTAAGTACCAATTGGTTCCGTTCGGTGAATATATTCCACGTCCTTTTGTTGCTGCCAACCGTTGGCTTAACTTACCTCAACCTAATATTGTGCCTGGTCCCTATGATCAAGGTTTAATTGAAGTTGACGGCCATCCCTTTGCTACCTTAATTTGTTATGAAGTGGCCTATCCCCATTTATTAAGTTTGCAAATGCCTGAAGCACAATGGATAGTTTCTCTGAGTGATAATGGCTGGTTTGGTAAATCATTAGCTAGTTTCCAACAATTACAGATGTCACAAATGCTTTCTTTATTGACCGGAAGATATCAGGTCGTCGTCAATAATGATGGTTTGTCAGCTATCATCAATAATCAGGGAGACATCGTTACTGCCCTACCCGCTTTTAGTGCTGGCGTTCTCCAAGGTGAACTTTTCCCTGCCAGCGGCACCACTCCTTGGCTTAATTGGAGTGATTATCCTGTAATTATTTTCTGCTCATTGTTTATAATTTTTATACTAATTTTAAGACTTCGTTACTTCCGCCAGCAATAATCTATTGCTGGCAAGCACAAGAGGCGCTATTCTAAGCGCTTTACTAAAAAATATTTATTGGATTATGGATACTACCTATATACCGCAAGAAGTTGAGGAACAGGCCCAGCAGTATTGGCACAAAAAACAATCTTTTAATGTGACTGAAGACTTAAATAAAGAGAAATTTTATTGTTTATCTATGTTCCCTTACCCCAGTGGTACCTTGCACATGGGGCACGTCCGTAATTACACCCTAGGCGATGTGATTGCCCGCTACCAACGCGCTTTAGGTAAAAACGTCCTGCAACCCATAGGTTGGGATGCTTTCGGCTTACCTGCAGAAAATGCCGCGATAAAAAACGGTATTCCGCCTGCGGAATGGACCCGTAAAAACATTGCAGCCATGAAAGAGCAATTTTTACGCTTAGGTAATGCCTATGATTGGAAGCGTGAAATTACTACCTGTGACCCAGAATATTATCGTTGGGAACAATGGTTTTTTATTCAGCTATTTGAAAAAGGCATGGTCTATAAAAAGAATGCCGTGGTCAATTGGGATCCTGTAGACCAAACCGTTTTAGCTAATGAGCAGGTTGTTGATGGCCGTGGTTGGCGTTCGGGAGCTTTGGTTGAGCGCAAAGAAATTCCTCAGTGGTTTATTAAAATTACCGCCTATGCCGATGAATTATTAAGTTCTTTAGATACTCTTGATGAGTGGCCCGCGCAAGTTAAACAAATGCAACGCAATTGGATTGGGCGCTCTGTAGGTACAGAAATCTATTTCCAAGTGCCTAATTACCCCAAACGTTTAAAAATTTATACCACTCGCCCTGATACCTTAATGGGAACAACCTATTTAGCAGTGGCAACCGATCATCCTTTGGCGAAAGAAGCGGGTAATAATAATCCTGAGATTAAAGCGTTTTTAGACAGCTGCCAGGGTATGAAAACGGCGGAAGCTGAATTAGCGACAATGGAAAAACGTGGAATTGCTACCGGTATGCACGCAATTCATCCTGTAACTGGTAAAGACATTCCCATTTGGATTGCTAATTTTGTCCTCATGCAATATGGCTCTGGTGCTGTCATGTCGGTTCCTGCGCACGATCAACGTGATTGGGAGTTTGCGAAAAAATATAAATTACCGATGCTAGAAGTGATTAAACCGCTAAATCAAGAGCATGATTTCACTAAGTCCGCTTATACCGACGAAGGTATTCTAGTGAACTCTGCGCAATTTGATAAGTTACCTTCTGTTGAAGCGATACAAGCCATTACAGAATTTTTAGAAGCCAATGAGTCGGGTAAAGCGACCATTAATTATCGTTTACGTGATTGGGGTGTTTCGCGACAACGTTATTGGGGTACCCCAATACCTATGATTCTTTGCGAACAATGCGGC
>SCSO01000047.1 GCA_004297865.1 Legionella sp. | reverse complement strand
GATCAAACATTGATTTTTTCCCTGAAGTACCCTTAGTTTGCATACTACCTATGGACATTTCATCCTCATTAATACTAAAAGTGGTTTCATCATTCTTAATGCTTACTGTGAGTTCTCTACCTTGACAATTAGGAGAGGTCCAGACCCCTGTGAAATCAGTAAACTGAGACTCCTCTCCTACTTTGGGACTAAAAGCATGATTTTTTAAATTATTCATAAGAGGTGCTGCTTGTAAGCTTGAAATACTACTTACACATAAACCTAAACCAATTAACAGGGCTTTATTCATTACCGACTCCAGATTTGACTATAAATTAAACAAATTTGGTGTGCAATTTATACGCAAACCCACTTTATGTCAAGAACAGCTATAAGAGTCATAATTAACAAAACAATTTATGATTTTATAAAATTTATATAAAATAATTCTCTACTGACCTTTATAGGATCCCCAAATGATCACCATGTTCGCCATTCCCAATTGTGAGACAGTAAAAAAAGCCCGCAGTTTTTTAGAAAAAAAGAAGATTGCCTACGAATTCACCGACTTTAAAAAATCGCCACCAACCAAGACTCAAATAAAGGAATGGGGTGAATACCTAGGCGAGCTTCCAGTCAACAAAAAAGGCTTAACCTATAGAAAATACAAAGACACCTACGAAGCGCTACCCAACTCCGAAAAAATCAACTTTATCATCGCCAATCCCTCGATTATCAAAAGACCTATTTTAGTGAAAAACGGCAAAACAATCGCAATAGGCTTTGATGAAAATCAATGGAGCCAGACTCCAATAGCACTAAGTTAAGGATTTTGTTATTACTTAAGACCCTCAAAGATCTTGATTTTCCCTTCTCCCCTCATGGGGAGAAGGGAAAAATCCGGGAAAAATTCCTTAACTTAGTGCTATTGGAGCCAGACTCGATTGATTTTATAAAAAGATCCTGTATTACGACTTCGTCTAATACACCCTACACCCAATTGATTTTCGCCCTGGATTTTTCAAAATGAATGCGATAAAGTCATTCAAGATTTTAATAAGGAGATTAATATGGTTCTGTTTTCAGACTCCGTTATGGGCGGTGGTTTGGATCAATTAGTTGATGGGTTTATCGATTCAACCCATAAACATTATGCTAATTTTTATAAGCCCTACCAAACACCAGCAGATTTTCTAGGCCATGCTTTGGTAACCCCGATCTCTGCCCCCGTAGTAGCGGCATCTTCTGCAGTGATTGCTGTTTGTTTGCTCATGAAAGGTGGATATGATGCTGCACAAGGAAAAGCCTGTCATGAAGATTTTAGCGCAGCCGGTACTCTTACCCTAATTGCTTTAGGAGAGGCTGTTTTAACTGCCGCCTCACCTATTTTATGGCCAGGGAGTCTAGTGACACGATTAGTAGCCACTACCTATAACGAAATCTCCACAGATTTCGCACACAGGGGTAATATTTGACCAAATTTTTAT
>SCSO01000504.1 GCA_004297865.1 Legionella sp. | reverse complement strand
ATTTAAAACGTTATACCCCACAGCAAGCTCAAGAAATTCTACAAGACCGTCTAGGTCATTTTTTTGATCAGCACCCCAACAAAGTGACGGTGGTATTGAGCGATGATATGGTGGCTGATGCAGCGGCTGGAGCGGATAATATTAAACTAAGTCAGAACGCGATGTTTAGCGATCGAGATTTACGTTATTTGGAAGTGCATGAAGGTTGGGTGCATGTAGGCACTACCCTAAATGGTTCTATGCAACCTTATTGTTTTTTTCTGTCCAAAGGTTCTCCGTCTAGCAGTGTCATTCAAGAAGGTTTAGCAGTGATCACCGAAATCGTGACTTTTTCTTCTTATCCTGGTCGCATGCTCAAAATTACTAATCGGGTGATTGCATTGGATAAAGTGCGTCAAGGGGCCAATTTTCTTGATATTTACCGCTATTTTATTGAATGCGGTTTATCGGAAGAAGACAGTTATAATCAAACAGTGCGAATTTTCCGAGGAAGCACACCAACAGGTGGGCCTTTTACTAAAGATTTATCTTATGCCAAAGGTTTTATTCTCATTTACAACTACATTCGTTTTGCCATCGGGCAACGACGTGTGGCCTCCATTCCTTTATTATTTACCGGTAAATTGGTATTGGATGATTTGCCTTTACTAGGTGAATTAAAAGAACGGGGTATTTTGACTAATCCTGTTTATTTACCACCCCCCTTTAGAGATCTAGCGGCCTTAAGTGCGTGGATGAGCTTCTCTCTTTATCTTAATCAATTCGATTTAAGTGAAATACAGAAAAATTTCCGTTTTCTCTTAATCTAAAGAGTGCACTCGGTTATACTCCTTGGACTTTATCGACTCAGTTTTAAGATGGTTTTATGGCAAATCCGTATATTTTAGTGCTTTATTATTCTCGAAGCGGAGCGACCGCTCAACTCGCACAACACATAGCCCGTGGCATTGAAAGTGTTTCCGGAATAGAAGCCCGTTTGCGCACTGTGCCGCCTGTTTCAACGACTTGTGAAGCCGTGGATAAAAGCATTCCCGATAGTGGCGCGCCCTATGCGAGTTTAGATGATTTACGTGATTGCAGCGGTTTAGCTTTAGGAAGTCCTACACGGTTTGGCAATATGGCTGCACCTTTAAAATATTTTCTAGATGGCACCTCCTCTCTTTGGCTGGCTGGCGATTTAGTCGGTAAACCAGCCTGCGTATTCTCTTCTTCTGCCTCCATGCATGGTGGTCAAGAGAGCACTTTAATATCCATGATGTTGCCCTTGTTTCACCAAGGCATGATGATTTTAGGAATCCCTTACACTGAACCTTTGCTGAATACTACCGAATCGGGAGGCACACCGTATGGCGTGACTCATGTGGCCGGAGTTAGTAATGACAAACCAGTGACTAAGGATGA
>SCSO01000046.1 GCA_004297865.1 Legionella sp. | reverse complement strand
TTAACACGTTAGGATCTGCTTGTGTTAAACCCACGTTATAACTTAATTGCAATCGTTTAGTAATGCTTTTACTCACTACTACCCCGGTACTATCAGATAATTGGTTGGTTTTTTTATCGTAGTTACTATTGGTTTGCAAGTTCACATCAAAACCGTATTGATCTTTTAATTGTTGTAATAATTGCGCGCCATTAGCGCCATTATTACCAATTGACATTGAAGAAATGGCGGTTAAGAGTAATTGCCCGCCTGCTTTACTGGCCTGACTCGCTGGCCGACCTATCACTAGCATCGATAAAATATCAGCTTGAGAAAGGACTGCAGGATTAGAAAAGAGAAGAATTTTGGGTGCGGTTAAATGCCCGCTGACTTCGACGCCGACTTTAATTTTCGCACCTAAATTGACGTTTTGTAGATTGCTGGTATTGAAATCAAAAAGCTGATTAGAACCGGAGGTTGTAATATTACTATTATCTATTACCTTAGAGGCGCGCAAATTGATTTCGGGATTATCAATCCGTCCGCCGGTATACAACAGTTGCCCTTGTTCAATTGCTAAATCTTGACCATAAGCTTTGTATTGACCTTGCTTGACCAGTAATTCGCCCTTTGCATTGAGAGGACCTTGGGGCACTTGTTGAACTTGTAGCTCGCCTCCTAAGGTGGCGTGCAGCCCCTTGGTACTAATTTCTACTTTATCTCCCAGCGGAATTTGCACTTCTATACTTGTCGCAATAGCAGAATGACTAGGCTTTGTTTTGGCTTCATTTTTAAAGACCACGTCTTCCGACAAATTGATACTGTTGTCAAAAGACTGCGTCTTGATTTGCGCATAAGGCACTTGAATCTGACCGCTAATAGCCACTTGCTTGGGACTTATCTTGAATTGCAATCGCGGACTAATATCGACTTGGTATTCTTTAGTATTAACCAATCTAAAATCACTACCCGCCAAGGTTAATTCACCCTTCAATTGTTTTGCCAGTGTACCTGATCCTTTAAGTTGTAATTGTTTGCCTGCAGAACTTAAAGTCCCTTGAGTTGTCCACTGATTTTTTTTGCTTTCTGTAGTTATATCTAAGCTATCTACTGCTATTCCCAACTTAGGTAATGCAAAACTCAAACGTTTGAGATTGAGATAAGAAGTCAGTTGCATTTTGTCGAGAGACCCTTGCACTTTCAACGTGGCATCAATTTGCCCGCGTAAGTCTTTAATTTCTGGGTTGATATGTTGTAAAAAATCCAGAGAACTAAAGACTAGCGATAATTCCCCACTGACGGTTTGAGTGTTTTTTAAGCCTTTACTCAGATCAAATTGAGGTAGCTGAAAATGTGTTTTAATCTTTTTATTGGGATCGATTTCCAAGCTTCCCTTGGCACTGACACCTTTAGGCGTTAACAAGGTGTCCAGCTGACCTCCAGTGAAAGCCACATAGGGAATGACTTCATCCTTAGCCATTTGATATCGACCAGGTGAAACAGAAAGTAGGAATTGGCCTTGATCCTTCCCTTTTAACTGACCTTGAAGGATAAAGCGCGTGTATAAGCCTGCTGTGGTAATCGCAGGGTCATAAGGTTTTGCTACTTGTAAATTAATGTCCCATTGAAACGGCAATTGGCCTTTAAGTTTGGCAGCAACCTGCCAATAATCCTGGTCTAAATCATTGAGCTTGGTATTTAACTCTATATTGATCGCCGGCAAGCTTCCGGATATTTTCAAAGTGCCTTCAGGGCTGTAATAACTTTTTTGCGGATTGAGTTGCCATTTATAGTCACGCCATTTGATCTCTTGTTTGATTTGCGAACCATTAATTAAAGAGCCTTTGACAGATACTGTAGGATGGGTGAATTCACCGGACCAATTCACTTCTTTCAAAGTGCCATTAATATCTAAGGTGCCTTTAGGTTTTAAAGGATTGATCATGCCCTGATTTAAATGAATTTGTCCCAACACTGGGTAGGGTTTTGCCTTATTCAGTTGGAGAAAGCCGTTGAGTTCTTGACCAAAGTATTGGCATTGAATAGTCTCTAACTTCGCCATCTCTTGATTGAGAAAACCATGAGCTTGGACGTTTTTGATGATTTTAATTGGATTATGATTCAATTGCACCCAATCTGCAGAAGCGTCGTGAAGCACTAGGCTTGGATGAATAAAAGATTGCCATTGCCAATGGATCTTGAGTTGGCTGACCTGTACTTCTAAGTCGTTGTGAGTATATTGCAAATCACCTATGGTGAATTGTCTTAACAATCCTCCCGATAGATGATGAATTTCTAAGGAGCCAGGAATAAACAGTTTGGCAATGCGGATTGTCGCATAAAGGCCTGGGGTAGTTTCCAAAATAAAGGCTAATAGGCAGACGAGGAAGACAAAAATCAACAAAAGACTGAAGACTATTTTTTTTAAGAATTTTTTCATAAATCAGGCCCCATGCGAATGATTAATCGGGGTCCTGAATGCTCTAATCGTTGGAAGTTACTCGTTATGGGTTGAGCAAAACCAATTTTGATGGGACCAATAGGCGAAACCCACATTAATCCAGCTCCCACGTCATATTGTACATCCTTAGGGGAAGGATTGTAGACTGATCCTGCATCATAAAAGCCCAGGAGATACCAATTTTTAAAGGTTTCTTTTTGCAATTCAAATCCGCCATAGCTAATTGTTTTCCCAGGTCCTATGGAGTTAAAGCCATATCCTTTTAAATTATCCGTTCCTCCTAAGAGTAGGGCCAAGGACAAGGGTAGCTCATTTATATTAGGTGTTTGGGTATAACCTTGTAAGGCATGTCCATACAGTCTAAGCCTTAGCGGTTCAATCATCAATGCTCCTTTAGCATCGACGGAGCTTTGCACAAAATTAAGTTTGGACAAAACGGCTTGCGAGCTTCCCAGAGCGTTGAACGTAAGATTGTATCCTGAGGGAGAAAATAATTTGGATTTTGCACTGGTAAAACTAACTGTTCCTTTGGGATAAACCACAAATTGATCACTATTGGGTTGGGCTTCATAATGAAAGCTTTCATAGAGACTATTTAAAGAAAGGGTGCGTTGGAAGCGTTCCAAATTATGTTGTTGCGCTAAAGAAACCAGCATGGAATTACTGTAACCAGCTCCATAATTCAGATTAGAGAAATTACCGGTTAAGCTGTATTGATCGGTGACAGGATTGCTACCGGGAATGACATATTGGGCTTGTAGGGCACTTTGAGTCAAAGATCCTTGAGCTAAGGCATTGAACTTATGTCCTTTGTTATTCACTGGAATGATATGCATGCCCGCACGTCCGCGAACCCCAGTATCTGTCCCGTAGCCTAGTCCTAGGGAATAGGTGTATTTGGGTGCTGGTTGTAAATGCACTTGTATGGGTACGGTTTGCGAATCACTGATATTGGGTTTTACCAAGACGTTATTAAAATACCCGCTACTGGCTAAATCATTGTTGAATTTTAATAACTGTTCCATGGAATAAACTTGTCCTGGTTTGAAAGGGACAAACCGATGTAAGAGTTCGGGTCTAATATAGGTCGGATCAAATTGGACTTGACTGAAGTAATATTGATGTCCGGTATCAAAAAGCAGGGTGATTTGGGCGGTATTATTGGTTTCATCTACTAGGATTTCCGCTTTTTTAAAGGTTCCGTGTAGATAGCCTAATTGTTCGGCGGTATTGTTGAGGCTGCGTTTAAAGAGGTTGTATTGTTTAGTGTCTAAAGGTGCACCGCTTTGTAAGGGATTATTTTTAAGCACTTTTTGCAAGTAAGGGTTTTGAGCTCCTTCGCCGAATAGCTGCACTTTGATAGTAGCAATACGCATTATTGGGCCCGGATGGATATTGATCTGGATGGATTTATTCGAGTTATTTTTTACCGTAATCTCGGCTTTAAAATAGCCGAAGGGTTGTAAGGCTTTATTCGTTTGGTTGCGTAATTCTTCTGGGTTTAATTCAGACAAGGGGTTTGATTGGCTGTATTCAGAGAGCCTTTTTTCGACATTGGTTAATGCTGGTCCGGTAATTCCTCGGATCTGTAAAACCGTATCCTTGGCATAAACAGCAATCGATGCCGTAAGGAGTAGTAAGGACAAGAGAGTTTTCATGGGGTCATAATACTATATTAAATCATGGTGTTCAAAATTTATTATAATCCCCCTTCTCCCTTGAAGGGGCGTTGTTGAATAAATAGGTTTGTCATTCCCGCGAAGGCGGGAATCTATCCATAACTAAAGCACAGTGCTTAACTTGTGGATGGATCCCCGCCTTCGCGGGGATGACATGCAATCAAAATTGCTTAATAAAAAAGCAATTCTTTATTTATTCAACAACGCCCCTTGAAGGGAGAAGGGAGATCAGCGCGAACCTACACATGCTGTTTAAATTTATAAATCAAATCTAAGGCCTCGCGAGCGCTTAACTTATCCGGATCAATACCTTTTAATTCATTTAAAATAGGCGAAACCAATTCCACAGTCACCGGCGATTCGCTAATTTGTGGTTTTTGCTGTTGCATTTGTACCAAATGAGACTTAGCGAATTGCAAAACCTCACTAGGAATACCCGCCAATTGCGCAACCTCTAAACCATAACTGCGATTCGCCGGACCAGGCTCTACTTGATATAAGAAAATAATGCGCCCAGTTTCCACTGATGCTTGCAAATGCACATTATGAATACATTCCCACTGTTCAGGAAGCTGAGTCAATTCGAAATAATGCGTGGAAAATAAAGTATAGGCTTTAATGCGTGTGGCCAAATACACGCAGGTGGCATAAGCTAAGGCCATACCGTCGTAAGTACTGGTTCCGCGACCGATTTCATCAATGAGCACTAAACTTTCTTGCGTAGCTAAACGTAAAATCTGTGCAGTTTCACTCATTTCCACCATGAAAGTGGAGCGCCCTGAAGCTAGATCATCACTGGCCCCTATGCGAGTAAAAATTCTATCAATAGGGCCAATGCATGCTTGAGCAGCCGGAACATAACTTCCTATATAAGCCAGCAAAACAATTAAAGCAGTTTGCCGCATGTAGGTGGATTTTCCTCCCATATTGGGGCCGGTAATTAGGAGAATGTTTTGCTGTTGAGTTAAATGCAGATCATTGGCAATAAAACGTTCTTGTAATAATTGTTCAATAACTGGGTGACGACCGGATTGAATATGAATGCCGACTTGATCTTGTAAAACTGGACAAGACCATTTTAAAGTTTGCGCGCGTTCGGCTAAAGTACTAAAGACATCGAGCTGCGCCAAAGCTTGCGCAACTTGGCTTAATTCTTTGATATTTTCTTGCAGCAATTGTAATAAATTATCATAAAGCCATTTTTCTCGAGCCAAGGCTTTGACTTGAGCGGATAAGACTTTTTCCTCGAAGACTTTTAATTCAGGAGTAATATAGCGCTCAACATTTTTTAACGTTTGTTTTCTTTGATAATGAATAGGCGCTTTATCAGCTTGGGTTTTAGACAACTCGATATAAAAACCTTGTACACTATTAAACCCAAATTTTAAAGTAGATAAACCAGTGCGTTGCTTTTCGGCTGTTTCTAATTGCAATAAAGCATCATTCGCATGGGTGCTTAATTGCCTGAGTTCATCCAATTCTTCATCAAAGCCTTTGGCAATGACACCGCCATCACGAATTAACATAGGTGGATTATCAATAAGTGCTGTATGCAATAATTGGTGTAATTCAGGTAAAGGCTGTAAATGGTTTTTTAATTGATTTAATAAAGTGCTTTGGTTGGCCTGAAGGCTATGATGTAAATCAGGTAACAAATTTAAAGTACTGCGCAGCGCAATGAGATCACGTGGACGCGCAGACTTAAGTGCAATCCGGGAAACAATGCGCTCTATATCGGCGATTTGTTTCAGCTGTGTATGCCAATTAAAATCTTGTTGCAAGCTGATAATTTCGCGTAGCGCTTGTTGGCGTTCTTGCACTAAGCTTTGTTTTCTTAAAGGACGTCCTAACCAACGTTTTAATAAACGACTTCCCATAGTGCTTGCGGTGTTATCCAAAACCGCTAATAAAGAATTATTTTGCCCACCTTGCGTATTTTCAAAAAGCTCTAAATGCTTTTGCGTTGAGGAATCCAGTTGCAAATAATCTTGCGTTTGTTCTACTGTAATGGCAGTCAAATGAGGCAGGGCTTGTTTTTGTGTCGTTTGTAAATAACTTAATAGTGCGCCCGCTGCAATAAGAGCTGTGGGTTGTTGCTCACCGTATATAGAAAGGTTAGTCACTGCAAATTGTTCACATAAGAGGCTCTGCGCTTTCTCTAAATTAAATTCCCAACCCGGACGCATTTTTACCGGAAATGCGGCGCATAATTCATGTAAGGAAGAGTTTTCTTGTAATAATAATTCTGCGGGTTGTAAACGAGTTAATTCCGCACTCAATTGTTGTTTATCATTTAATTCTAAAAGGTGAAAACGTCCACCGCTTAAATCCACCCAAGCTAAACCGATTTTTTGCTTGTGTTGGTGAATCGCTAGTAACACGTTGTCATGATTGGCGTTTAGTAAAGCTTCATCAGTAACAGTACCTGGGGTAATAATCCGCGTGACTTGGCGTTCAACAGGACCTTTGCTGGTTGCAGGATCACCAATTTGTTCACAAATCGCTACCGACTCTCCTTTTTTAATCAAGCGTGCCAGATAATTTTCTACCGCGTGATAGGGTACACCTGCCATGGGTATAGGTTTACCTGCTGTTTGTCCGCGATGGGTTAAAGTTAAATTCAGCAGTTGGGCGGCGTATTTGGCATCATCGAAAAATAACTCATAGAAATCCCCCATTCGATAAAATAAAAGCATATCGGGGTAATCTGCTTTAATGCGCAAATATTGCTGCATCATGGGGGTGTGAGTGCTGGTCATGAATTATTATTGTTATTAATTGGCGGTGGTAGAGTATAACATGGTGATTCACGTTCACGAAAACCCTGTCTAAAACCAAGGATATGAGGCATATTTGCACATACTGCGTTTCGATTGAAATTTTATTTTTCAGTAACGGTAGATAAGTTCTTCACTTAATGCGAATATTTGCTAGAATTAAATGTCTTTTATTTAAAAACAATATTATAAACTAGGGAGAATGGTATGAATCGTTTAGCAATTGTTGCTGCAACTGGTGTTTTAGCATTAATGTTAACTGCTTGTGGTGAAGATAACTCTAAGCCTACTGAAGTAAAAACTGAAACTACTGTAGTTCAACCAGAAGCTAAACCAGCTGATCAAGGTACTACAGACTCAACTACAACTACAACTACTACCACTACACCAGATGAGCAAAAAACTACTACTACTGAAGAGAAAAGCAACTAAGATTTTGCTGTCTTCGTAGAAAGTTGAAAACCCCATGAACTTGTTCTGGGGTTTTTCTTTTTAAGGAGTAGGGATGATTTCCATTAGCAATTTAGTCAATGACATAGCCCAATTACTAAAAGCGCAACAAGGCCAATTAGTCACAGCGGAATCTTGCACGGGTGGTTTAATTGGAGCAAGCCTTACGGATATGCCGGGTAGCTCTTTATGGTATGAACGTGGCTTTATCACTTATAGCAATTTAGCTAAAAAAGAAATGTTAGGTGTACCAGAACAGTTACTTAAAAAATTTGGTGCAGTCAGTATCGAAGTCGCGATAGCTATGGCTGAAGGTGCTTTACAACATAGTCAAGGAACGATTGCTCTTTCCGTTACTGGAATTGCGGGCCCTAGTGGCGGTACCCCCGATAAACCAGTGGGTACAGTTTGTTTCGCTTGGCTTGCAGCCAATGGCACCGCCCACACTTTAAAAAAATGTTATCCAGGGGACAGACACGCTATTCGTTTAGCCGCCTGCCAAGAGGCTTTGCAAGGCGTTCTTTCACTGCTCAAAGAAATTCATTAATCAATTTGCTGCCCGCCCACATCTGTGTGATAATTTTCTACCTGCACAAAATAACTTGGAAAACATTATGGAAGAGAACAAACAAAAAGCATTATCAGCTGCCTTGTCACAGATCGAACGTCAATTTGGTAAAGGTTCCGTAATGCGTATGGGCGATAGCACAGCTTCTCGTGATATTCCCGCAATTTCTACGGGTTCCTTAGGGCTCGATATTGCTCTAGGTATTGGTGGTTTACCTAGAGGTCGCGTAGTAGAAATTTATGGTCCAGAATCTTCGGGTAAAACCTCTTTAACATTACACTTGATTGCCGAAGTGCAAAAAATAGGTGGTACTGCAGCCTTTATTGATGCAGAGCATGCTTTAGATCCAGGTTATGCACAAAAATTGGGCGTCAATGTGGATGATCTTTTAGTGTCACAACCGGATACTGGCGAACAAGCTTTGGAAATTACTGACATGCTGGTACGTTCAGCCGCAGTAGACGTTATCATTATCGACTCCGTAGCAGCTTTAACACCAAAAGCTGAAATCGAAGGCGAAATGGGCGATAGTCATGTCGGTTTACAAGCTCGACTCATGTCGCAAGCGTTGCGTAAATTGACAGCGAATATCAAACGCTCTAACACCTTAGTTGTATTTATTAACCAAATTCGTATGAAAATTGGAGTGATGTTCGGTAGTCCAGAAACAACTACTGGCGGTAACGCGTTAAAATTCTATGCTTCTGTACGTCTCGACATTCGCCGTATTGG
>SCSO01000045.1 GCA_004297865.1 Legionella sp. | reverse complement strand
GCTCTTCCGATCTCCAAGCATTATCCGTCCCATGCCCGTAGAACAAATGAGCATCATTGGCACAAGATAAACTAAACCGCAAAAAATCAAGAATGGTAACTAATTCTTCTGTTTCTTTAATTGTATAACTGCTCATTAAATTGACCTTTACCTTAAAAGGTCTGATTGTACTCTATATGGGGGAATAGATAAAACATAGCTTGCCTTGCGAAGCCCGAGAAGTCGTTTTACATGCGGGTTTTCGTGATATACTTTAAATAAGACCAACCCCAACTTCCCAAACCCATGGCCGACGACTCCCTATCCGATGAAGACAAAGCCTTATTTCGTGATCACATGCGAGCCGTGAAGCCATTAAAAAAACAAACTCAACGAGATGACACCCCCAAACCCAAACCCGCGCCTCCGCCTAAAAAAAGACCAGCAGCGACTATTAAAGAGCCTCAACCGTCTCCGTATCTATCCGATTTCATCAGCGAGAATGTACTATCAGAAAGTACCTTATCCTATGCCCAACCAAGCTTACCTAGTCAACGTTTGCGGGATTTAAGACAAGGAAGAATCCCTTGGGAAGCGCGTTTGGATTTGCATGGTTTAAAAGCAGATGTTGCGCGGGATTCCTTAACTCGTTTTATCCAAGCACAAGTAGAAAACCACAAACGTTGTTTGCTGATTATTCATGGCAAAGGAGGCCACGAAGGCGCACCACCGGTCATTAAAAATTTAGTGAATCGTTGGTTACCTCAATTCCCTGAGGTTTTGGCCTTTCATAGTGCGGTGCCCAAAGATGGGGGACAAGGCGCAGTATATGTATTACTTAAACGTAATCGAGAATGCTAACGACCTTAAATTAAGATAAAATACTTTTTTTGTAACGCTAGAAAGAGACGTACTATGCCGAGCTATTATCATTCGATGCCCTCACCAATCGGTGATTTAAAATTAATTGCCAGTGACCAAGGCTTACAAGCAATTCTCTGGGAAAATGATAACCCCGCCCGCGTGCCTAATCATTCACCACAAGAAAAACAAAACCACCCTGTTTTATTAGAAGTAGCACAACAACTGAAGGAATATTTTGCAGGCCAACGCCAACACTTTTCCTTACCCCTCGATTTTCATGGTACGGAATTTCAAAAAAAAGTATGGCAAGCCTTATTAACCATTCCCTACGGAGAAACTCGCAGTTATGGCCAAATTGCCCAACAAATAGGAAATCCTAAATCCATGCGAGCAGTCGGTGCTGCGAATGGTAAAAATCCGATTTCCATTATTACGCCTTGTCATCGAGTAATTGGCGCTAATGGTCAATTAGTTGGGTTTGCAGGAGGCTTAAAAATCAAAAGTTATTTATTGGAATTAGAAGCAAAAAATAAAAAGGCCAGTTAATCATCTCCAACATAAGTCCAGTTGCCTTGTCCAGACAAGCAAGCTAGACTGAGCTTCCTCGGTTTTAGAAAAGGAAGCCCCATGAAAAAAAGCTGGTTTATGCTAATTCTCTTGTGTCAATTCAACTCCGCGTGGTCTTTGCCTTGGTTTACCCCACCAAATCAAGACCTTCATCCGGCTAAAAAAGTGAAAAGTGGGATGGTGAATTTTTCTGGATCATGGGTGGGGGAATGTAATCAACAACCTGCAACCAACATGACAATTAGACAAGTAGATGACAAATTGCTGATATCTTATGGCTTTATGGAAGAAAAATACACTCTCGAAGAAGTCAAATCAACTAACACCACCCGGGCCAATTCTTCTATTCATGGGAATACCTTTGTTACTTTAGATAATGCGAACAGAGCCTTAATTTTTATCAATGCCGATTTATTTAAGAATCCTACCACCAACTTAAATGCGTTTTTTAGCAAAGTGGTCATGGTGCTCGACAACGACTACTTAATGGTAAAAGGCCTCTATTACCACACCCAAGCAAATACGGAAGATTTCCAACAGCAACTGATAGCTTGTGTGTATCGACGCGTCGCTTAACTAGAGTTTCCTTTCTTTTGTTTGTTGACCGCGGTAGAATTAAACATCGAATTTTTTATGATTGGTTTAATAAATGACCGCATATACCGCAGTCAACAAAGAAAAAGTGGTTATTATCATCCCCACTTATAATGAAGCATCCGTAATTAAAAACACCCTAACCAAGTTATTTGAAGCTGTGCAAGATTTAGCGCATTTCGACGCGCATGTTTTGGTTTTTGATAGCGCTTCTACCGATGATACCCAGCAAATGGTGAGCCATTTGCAAGCCTACTATCCCCAGTTGCATCTACAAAAGGAAGCGCAAAAATCGGGCTTAGGTTCTGCCTATTTGCAAGCGATGAATTATGCTCTGCACACCATGCAAGCTGATATCATTATAGAATTCGATGCCGACTTATCGCATCAACCAAAGTATATTGCGCCCATGCTAGAACTGCTAAAAACCAAGGATTGCGTAGTCGGTAGTCGGTATATCCTGGGTGGAAGTATTCCTGCAAACTGGGCCTGGCATAGAAAATTATTTTCCGTTTTAGGCAATTACGTGGCGCGCAGTGTGCTCACCCATAAATACAAAGATTTCACGAGTGGTTTTCGCGCAACCCGCCGCCAAAGCCTCCTGAAAATTCTCCCAGAAAAATTTTTAAGCGCAAACTATGCTTATAAATTACATCTTTTATGGTTACTGCATAAGAGTAAAGCCAAGATCGTGGAATACCCTATTGAATTTATTGATAGAGCCTTTGGTGAAAGTAAATTGCCTAAAAACAGTATTATTGATTCATTAAGAGTGGTCTTTACTTTGCGCTACTACGAATTAAAACGTTATTTAAGTATGTGTCTGGTAGGGTCTATTGGAATGACAGTGCAATTTATTACTTATAATGGGTTACGTCCTTTTTTAACGCCCTTCAACGCCACCCAGATAGCGGTGCTTATCGCCATTATCAATAATTTTATTTTAAATAACCGATTTACTTTTAAAAGCACTTCAGTAAATAACCAACCCATTACTATCAAAAAACTAATGAGCTTTACTTTGTATTCTTTATTAGTCATTTATTTACAAAGTGGTTGGATGTGGTTAGGCATACATTATTTAGGCACGGGTGCCTTACAAGAGAATGCTATGATCATTACCGGTTCTGGTTTAATTTCTTTGCTCAATTATTTTACATATTCTCGCCATATTTGGGCAGAACGACTCGCTTCTTCATAAGAAGATTGATCTCAACGCCAGTTTAAGACATCCTAAATAAAGACCTTCTGGAAAAGAGCAGCTATGATTATTGCCGGTAAATTTGCACCTCAATTTGTTCAAGAAACTATTGATGCCAGTAATGTCAATTCTCTAAATGATGCCTTATGGATTGATATGATCAATCCAACCCATGACGAAGAAGACTTCGTGGAAGAATGTTTATCAATTGATGTCCCTACTCGCGAAGAAATGCTTGAGATTGAATTGTCGAGCCGCTTGTATAAAGAAAATGGCGCATTGTTCATGACTGCCACCATGGTCGCACAAGCCGAATCGCATTCGCCTCAACAAGATGCAGTGACCTTTATACTTATGAAAAACAAGTTAATCACTATTCGCTACATCGAACCGCAAGCCTTTAAATTATTTATGAGTCGGCTAAACAAACTGCCTCCCATTGATAATCCTAATACCCTCTTGACGGAATTACTCGATGCTACAATCGATCGTTTCGCGGATATTTTGGAAATTATTAATCATCAACTCGAGAGTCACTCTAAAGAGACCTTTCATCACGATGATACTAAAAATAAAAACTATCAACAGCAGCTGCAGCATTTGGGAGTCACCGGGGAACTCAACTCGAAAATTATGGAAAGTTTGGTTTCTTTTAATCGTTTAATTCCTTTCTTTGACCAATCCATCAAAATAGAAACCGAAGATCACTTACGTTTAAATACCTTGAGCAAAGATATCTACGCATTAAGCGATCACTCCGCTTTTCTTTCTAACAAAATTAGCTTTTTGCTCGAAGCCACTTTAGGAATGGTGCAAATTGAACAGAATGCGATTATTAAGATTTTTTCAGTGGCGGCAGTGATTTTTCTACCGCCCACTTTAATTGCGAG
>SCSO01000481.1 GCA_004297865.1 Legionella sp. | reverse complement strand
CTCTTCCGATCTTATGAACCTATTACCCCTAACTTATTAGCTAAGGTAGTTGTTGAACCTCTGACTAAAGAGTTCAAATCACCCTTAGAACCTGCATTAAATAATGATTCTGCTGGATAAAATGCCATAATCATTTGAACAAAGCCTGATTAATTTTGTATACTGCCTGTTGATTTAGAAATAGGCTCATTTCATGAAAAATAAAACATTATTCCGAATTACCTTTGCCAATCAGGATTCGGTTTATGAAATTTACGCACGTTCAATCAAAGAAAGTGAAATCTTTGGCTTTTTAGAAGTAGAAGAATTAGTTTTTGGTGAACAAACGGCATTGGTAGTAGACCCTTCAGAAGAACGATTGAAAATGGAGTTTAATGGCGTTAAACGCACTTATATTCCTATGCATTCATTATTTCGTATTGATGAAGTGGATAAACAAGGTCCAGCTAAAGTCAAAGATAAAATAGGTTATGACAATAAAGTCAGTCCATTTCCTGTACCAGGTAAGCTTAAAGATTAATAGCATTAGTGCTAACAATAAAGGAACATTCAATGTCTATTCCAAACAAGATCAAAGAGGTGTATGAAAAAGCAACTTGTCTTTATACAACCAATGAAGTAGAAGCTGCCTTAGATAGAATGGCGATTAAAATTCATGAAGAACTGCACGATCAAAATCCTGTCCTGCTTTGTGTAATGATAGGTGGATTGGTGCCTCTGGGAAATCTCTTACCTCGATTGGATTTTCCTTTAGAGGTAGATTATATCCATGCCACGCGTTACCGAGGCGATATTACCGGTGGAGATATTCAATGGAAAATTAAGCCATCAACTAATCTTAATGGCCGTACAGTTTTAGTGGTTGATGATATTTTAGATGGTGGAGTTACTCTTGCAGCGATTATTCGAGAAATTGAATCTTTAGGCGCCGCAAAAGTTTACAGTGCCGTGTTAGTTGATAAATTCCGTAAACGTGTACTTAATGGTTTAGAAAAAGCTGATTTTGTCGGCTTAGAGGTAGAAGATCATTACATTTTCGGTTACGGTATGGATTACAACGAATACCTACGCAATGCACCAGGTATTTTCGTAGTTCATCCAGATCATGAATAAAAATTAAGGATACCAAATGTTAGGGATAATACGTCAATTGTTATTGGTAATCGGCATTGTTTTAACTGTCAATGTGCATGCGGCTACGCAAGATTATGATCTCTTACCAGGAAAGCCCTTGCGCGTGACTATTGCTACCACTGATGCATTAAAAGTCACTTGTGATATGCGAATGACGGATAACTATAATCACAGTTTAACTATTCGCATGTTAAATGGTTATGCGGTAATTAATGGCACTTCCTTAAAAAAAGGCCAATCTATGTCAATTAGTATCCATCATTTACAATTAATCCCTATTGTTGCTGCGCCCGGAACTGATGTTGAATTTAATAATTTAGGTCCAACTGCGATAAAAGCGTTGTGTACGATCCTTTAAAGTAAAAGCGATAGAAATCGCTTTTACTTATTAATAACGACTCTTAATGCTTGTAAGTTCAATTCTGCATTAGCAAGATAGAAATCGCTATCAACGATTTGTTGTTTAAAATAATCTATCTCTTCTTGACGAACGGAAGGGTTTATTTTTTGAAGTGCTTCTAATCGTTGAATTTCCTGTTCTAAATCGGTTCGCATACTCGTTTTAGCTTGGGCAAGGATTTCTTCCTTGGATTGTTCAGCAACTTGATTACAGAAGCTTAAGATAAGCTCTATATCGGGACGAATCTGTTTCACAATAGGATAAGCTAAATGGCGTTTTACCGGCTCACATAGTGTATTTAATTGGTCATAGCTTAATACTTTGCTGAGATTTTTGCCGCTGATATTACTTAAAACTCGAATGGTCGTAAGAGGTAAAATACGATTAAGCTGTAGTGACTTAGGTGCTGCACAATTTATAGTGAAAAATGTTTCTAAAAATAAAGTGCCTGGTGCAATATTTTTTAGTGAAATAGTGGTTAACGTCACATTGCCAATTTCTGAATTCAGAATCATTTCCATGGACTCATTCACGATGGGATGCTCCCAACTTAGAAATTGTATATCTTCGCGAACTAATCCTTTTAAACGAGAGTAGGTGACAGTAATTCCATCTTCTTCCAAGCCTGGAAAATGCCCGGTTTTCATATGATCTGTTGGTCTTAGTATTTCCGTGGAATTAGAATGAAATTCATGATCCACTCCAAACTCTTGATACACCTTAGCCATATAATCTTCTAATTCAAGACTGTTTTCCTCGGCTTCAATTTCTGCAATGAGATCTAAAGCCTTGGGTAGATTACACGAATTCATTTCGAGTAATTTATCACGACCTTGGTGTAAACGTTGATTAAGCTCCGCAGTGTAATGTGCTGTAGCAGTTATTAATTGATTTAAAGCGTCTTCAACCTGATTTTCTGCATATAGAAGGGGAAGCAACTGTTCGGCAAAATGGTCGTAAATGGAAAATGCTGCTGAGCAACTTTGAGTAAATAATTGGATACCTTCATGATACCAGCGAAAGAGTTTTTCCTGGGCAGTATGCATTAAATAGGGCACATGAATTTGAATGTCTTGTTTTTGGCCAATGCGGTCCAAACGACCTATGCGTTGTTCCAATAAATCTGGATTTAAAGGTAAATCAAAGAGAATTAAATGATGAGCAAATTGAAAATTGCGTCCTTCACTCCCAATTTCTGAACAAATCAAAACTTGCGCCCCTTGCTCATCTTCTGCGAAATAAGCAGCGGCTCGATCTCGTTCGATAATACTAAGATGCTCGTGAAAAGCGGTACTGCGAATTCCTTTATTCAGTTTGAGAAAATGTTCTAAGGCCAATGCAGTCGTGGCATGCGCGCAAATGATTAGGATTTTCTTACCACGTAATTGCTGAATTTGCTCAGCTAACCAATTAACTCGAGGATCTTGAGTTAGCCAGTCGAGATTATTTAATGTGATTTCTGGATATAAATTAGCTTTTTGATGAGCAGGACTTAAGTGATCATAAAGACTAGGTTTGGGTAGGGGATAAGATAACAACTCTCTCTTAGGGAAGCCTTGAATGGCAGCCCGGGTATTACGAAACAATACTCGTCCTGTACCATGCCTATCCAGTAAGTTTTTGATGAGCTCGCTAAGATCGCTTGGTAAATTTTCACCTAAGTAAGTTTGTAGTTGCTTTTGCAACTCCGAGGGCAGCGGTTCATTGGAATTTTGTTCTTGATGACTTAATATTTGTTGTACCAACTGATTGATTTGCTGGTAACCCTCTTCTTCGCGTTGAAATTCCGCAAAATCGAAAAATCGCGAAGGATCAAGTAAACGTAAACGAGCAAAATGACCTTGAATACCGACTTGCTCTGGAGTTGCTGTGAGTAGTAATAGTCCTTTGCTGTGGGCTGCTAATTGCTCTACACAGGCATATTCTAGGCTTACTGATTCCACGGACCACTGTAAATGATGAGCTTCATCAATTACTAGTAAATCCCATTCTGCTTCTATTGCTTGTTTTCGTGCTTCGGTGTTTTCCATAAGAAATTCAAGACTGCAAAGTACTAGTTGCTCTTGCTCGAAGAGATTATCGTTTTCTAAAGGCAGTGCAAACTCGTCTTCATCCATGTCTTCATAACTACGATCAAAGCGTTGTTGGTCATAGATTGAAAAATGCAAATTGAAACGGCGAATCATTTCCACTAACCATTGATGAATTAATGAATTCGGCACCACAATTAATACCCGCTGAGCCCGACCCGTGTGTAATTGATAATGTAGGATCATGCCTGCTTCAATTGTTTTTCCTAGACCTACTTCGTCAGCTAGAAGAACGCGGGGGGCATAGCGTTTAGCGACTTCTGCGGCAATATAAACTTGGTGTGGTAAATGATTGGTGCGAGCCCCTAATAAACCCTGTACTTTGGACTGCTGTAGACGAGCGGCATGATTTAAACTATCAATCCTTAGTTTAAAAGCATTTAATTTATCAACTAAACCACTGAAGAGTCTTTGTTCTGGAGTGCTGAGTTTGATAAAGCAATTTAAGGACAGTTCATTGACTTGAACTTCGCTGCCGTGTGCGTCCACGGCAGTATAAAGAACGATACCTTGTTTTTCTTCTACCGCAGTTACAGTCAAGGTTTGTTCATTATCGGTAACAATTTCATCACCTTCTTTGAAAATAATGCGGCTTAAAGGGGCATTATCAATAGCATAGAGACGATCTTCATTAGCAGCCGGGAAGCGAATTCCCACCTGCCTGCCACTAAACTCAGTAATGATACCTAAGCCCAAATGAGATTCGCTATTACTGATCCAGCGTTGACCGATAATGAAAGTCATAAATTAAGATGCCTCGAGATAAAGTCTAATTGGTCGCGATTGTACCAATTTTTCGAGATTTTCCATATCTTAGCTTTACCTATTTTTACGAAACTTGTTTCTACGGTCCTAATCCTTTAAAATCGGGGATCATTTAACCTTTTTATGACCTTATGCTTAGCGTTATTATCATCACCAAAAATGAAGAGGCTAACCTTAGACGGTGCTTGGAGTCCATTTGCTGGGCAGATGAAATCATTATCATGGATTCTGGAAGCACGGATAAGACCCTTGAAATTGCTAAAGAATTTACCGACCTAGTCTATTCTGCTGATTGGGAGGGCTATGGTATTCAGAAACAACGCGCCTTGGATAAAGCGACAGGATCTTGGGTGCTCAATATTGATGCAGATGAAGTGATTAATGATGCATTAAAGGACTCTATTCGTCAGGCAATAGCCACTGACAATGCGGATGCGTATCGTATTCCCATACGCTTGCATTTTTATGATAAAACCTTGAAATTTTCCTGGTCTCCTAAAAATCATATTCGTCTTTATAAACGAGAGGGCGCAGCGTACACCGACAAAATTGTCCATGAAGAAATTCTTTTACCTCAGTCGGCACGCATAGGCAAAATAAAGGCAGCTATCGAGCATCATTGTATACAAGATGTCAGTCATGCCCTCTATAAAATGAATCTTTATACGACTTACAGCGCTAAAATTAATATAGAAAAAAATAAAAACCCTTCGTTAATTAAGAGTATATTGAGTTCCTGGTGGATGTTTTTTCGCTGTTATTTCATTCAGGGAGGCTTTTTAGAAGGTAAAGATGGGTTTTTGTTGGCAGTTTTAAGTGCTCATGGAAGCTTTTACCGCGGGGTGAAAGTTATCTATCTTGATAAGGAATTACAATGAATGAAGTGTTGAATTTAGCTCAATTACGCGACGCCCCGGTTAACACGGATTTTTATCCCTATTGTCAAATCGAAAATTTTATTAATGAGGACATTCTAGCTTCAGTCTTACATGATTTTCCGAACATCGATATTCGTGGCAGTATTCCTGCACATCGCTTGACTTATGGAGCTTATTTTCAAAAATTGTTAGATGCCTTACATCATCCGGATTTACGTGATTTAGTAGCACAAAAATTTGATATCGATCTGTCCAAAAGCGCTACTTTGTTGACTGTGCGAGGTAAAACAACCCTTCGTGATGGGCATATTCATACAGACACTCCCAGTAAATTAGTGACGCTGTTGTTGTATCTCAATGAAGAGTGGACGGAAACTACTGGTAATTTACGCTTGCTCCGCGATGGTACAGATTTAGAAAATTACTTCGATGAAGTAATCCCTAGTGCTGGAAAATTATTAGTATTTAAAGTGACTGATAATTGTTGGCATGGCCATTATCCATTCATTGGTAATCGTCGCACCATTCAACTAAATTACGTGACTGATCAACGCATCGTGGATAAAGAGTTAAAAAAACACTCACGCTCTTACACATTCAAAAAACTAGTCCCTTTTATGGAATAATGAGTTTTAATGAAAAAAATCTTGTTGGTCAAATTAACTTCTATGGGCGATCTGATTCAGATGCTTCCAGCATTGACTGATGCTGCAAAGGCTATTCCTGGGATTCAATTTGATTGGCTTGCCGATGAATCTTTTCAAGAAATCCCAGCGTTCCACCCCAGTGTGCAACAAATTATCACTATTCCTTATAGAAAATCTAAAAAAAACTTACAGAATGGCAAGCTGAATTGGAATGATGTTAAACAATTTTGGCGTAAGTTACGTGCCCAACGTTATGATATGGTCATTGATGCCCAATCCAATATCAAAAGTGCTTTGGTCACTTTATTAGCTAAAGGGAAAAAATACGGTTTAGATAAAACTTCAGTACGGGAATACGGTGCGCAATTCGCATACAGTGAAACCATTACTATCAGTCGGCAACAAAATCATGCGCAACGAATGCGTGAGTTATTGGCTACGTTTTTAAATTATCCTTTGCCGAATACCGAAGCTGATTATGGTATTGTGAAAGACAATTTGCCAGCGCTGCAATTTGACTTGCCAGAGAAATTTGTTTTTGTAACACATATTTGTAGTAGTCCAATTAAATTATGGCCAGAGTCCTACTGGGCAGAAGTCATTAGAGAACTACTAAATAGTGGCTATGAAGTAGTTATGCCTTGGTGGAGCGATGAAGAAAAAGCACGCACTTTACGACTAAAAAATAATGATTCACGAGTTCATGCCATTCCGCCACTTAATTTACCGGAGAAGGCTAGTGTATTAGTTAGAGCTAAGGCAGCCATTAGTTTAGATACGGGTTTATCTCACATGGCTGCAGCTTTAGATGTGCCCAATATCAGCTTGTATGGTCCCACTACTTCTGAAACCAGCGGTGCTTTCGGCGTTAAACAAATCCATCTTTCTGCTACAGGACCTACTTGTAGACCTTGTTTGCGCACGCAATGTCATTATTCTGGACCCTCAGAATTTAAACCTGCCTGTATGGAAACAATTAAACCGGCTCATGTATTAAAAGCTTTTGCCGAACTTGGGATTTGACTAGGCTTTTGCATTAAATTTCGTTAAAGTTATTAAAAGGATTAATTACTCAAGGAGTTGAGATGGCTTATCGTTTACAAACCCTATTAACAATGACATTAGGATGTTTCTTTACTTCAGCCTTTGCCGCTGATCCTATACAATTAACGGGCTCGCCTGCTGAACAAATGACTCAATTGTATGCACAAGTTCAATCGGAATTGAAACAGATTCAAAAAACGCAAGCACAGCAGTTGGAACAATTGAATACCCAATTGCAGGCGCAAATTAAGCAAAGCCAAACCACTATGCAAGATCAAATGCAAAAGCTTAATACCCAAACGCAGGATCAGATTCAGAAAGTTCAGGCGACCTTGCAAGCGCAAATTAAACAGGTGCAAGATCAGGCTCTGGAGAATAAGTTTTAGACTTAACTCTTGTAGGTTGGGTCAAGACCCAACATAAAAATCTTGAGCGAAGGTGGAATGGTTATGTTGGGTCATGACCCAACCTACGATTTGCACGCTATCAATTCCATGCAAATTGTTTCTTCGTAAATGGCTTCAATGATTCTGCAATATGTTGATACAATTCTGGCAACCAACGGGGTTGGGCAAAATTTGAGGTGGTGGGTTTTTTGTAGCGTAAGTCATTAGGGGCGATAATCACCTGAATGTTTTTAAGACCGACTCTCCTGGCTAGTACAAAAAGCTGATCAATAGCTAGATCACCGACGGCTAAACAACCTACAGATAAATTCTTTCCATGAATGAAAATATTATTACCTAATTCTTTACGACCATCGATGGAACCTTTTTCACGATCGAAATTATTGGGATAGTTAATCATCATGGATAAATGCATGCTACTGAAAGGATTAAAGTTGACTAGTTTATAAACTCCTTCGGGAATTTGCTTATCATTTTCACGTAGTTTTGGGCCTAATCGTCCGCTAAAACCGGTAAGTGGATAGCTGTGCACGTGTACCCACGATTCCGCTGAATCTCTCGCCCAAAGTTCTACCTTGCGTTCAGATTTAAACGCTAAAAGAGCGACTTCTCTTGGTGGATATTCTACTCTTGCTTTGGCAAAATAAGACTTTAGCTGTGGTTCGACTCTTAATCCATAGCGTTTAATG
>SCSO01000480.1 GCA_004297865.1 Legionella sp. | reverse complement strand
GCCGCCATTTATCATTATGCAACCGCTGGAACAACAGGTGCTTATTTCAGTGAAATTCAACTCAAGGATGCCTTCAAATTTAAAAATCAGTAAAGAATCATTTTCTAAACGCTAACTCCACTGCAGGACGAATTGATAAGGTGCTGTAATGCGCGATGGTGTTTTGCACGTAATCTGGTTTTAATTGTCCATTCATGACGAAAGCCCAGGTTTGTTCCGAACCAGGGATACTTGGTCCATGTTCTGTCCAATCGTCGTCATTTCCTCGACCATGATCAGTAGTAACGATGATCATGGTTCGCTCATCTAAGCCTAAAGAATAGAGTTTAGTAAATAAGGTATCTAATGATTGATCATAAAATTGCAGAGTTTGCTGATATTCTGTTAATTTATTTTCATGGGCTAATTCATCTGCATCATTTAAAGAAATCCACAAAAACCGAGGCTGGAAAGTTTCTAGATAATGAAGAGCCTGAGCAAACGTGTATTTATCATAACGCACACCTGCTTCTTCAGGATAATCTTCTTCTTGTTGTTGATTGAGTAAATACATGACTTCATCAGATTCATCGGTATCTGGATCAACTACGGGATTATTCCCGGTATTAGTGTAAGTTGTGCCTTTAACACGTTCCGCGGCCAATTCAATTCTATTCCATGAAGCAAAGGTTGCTACATTTTTTTTATTAAGCTTGTATTGATGAATTAAAGATTCGAGAAAGGTCTCTACGGAAATGCGCCCGCATTCATTGCTATCACAGGGTTGTACTGCGCCGGATAACTGACTTTGGTAGGACGGAAGACTGATGGGAATCGACGCGACTTGTATGTGAGTATTACTATTAGGCGCACCATAAAAAGTGAGATTGGCGGCATGTTTTTCCCATAGGAGAGGAAAATATTCTTGAGTTAGATAAAGATCTTGCCAACGCACACCGTCTAAAGTGATGTAGATAACGCGATCAATAGCGGCACTGAAAGCTAATGCAGGTAAGGCCCCCAAAATCCCAACAAACCAACGCCACATGCTCTAACTCCTTTTAAAAAATTTTCTCTATTGTACAAATTTTTATTATTTGCACAAGTGGTAGAGTGTCTTCGAACCAACTCATCACAATAATTTCTAGCTCCGAAGAGGAGGTTGATTGTATAATCTCTTCGCGATCAAAATAGTTCAATAATCAGACTATTAACAATCATAAGATACAACTAGGATTAATATGGATGTTTCCCAGGATAAAGCTTTGCTTTTGCACGTATGGACTGTTGCTGCATTAGGACTTTTCATCGACGGTTATGATTTATATATTAGCTCAGTTGCTGAACCTTTCATTAATGCTTTATACCACCCCACACCTTTTGCCAATGGCATCATCCAAGCCGCAGCACCAATTGGTGCTGCTTTAGGTGCTTTGCTAATAGGTCGTGTGGCAGACAAAATTGGTAGAAAAAGTTTATTAATATTTAATTTGATTTTTTTTGTTGTTATCGCC
>SCSO01000479.1 GCA_004297865.1 Legionella sp. | reverse complement strand
ACGTTTGTTGAATACACTATTGATGAAAGCTCCGGCAAAGCAGTAGCAAAATACCGCGAGAATTTAAACGGCGTAGAGCATGATATTTTTGTGCGTGCCGATATTCCTGCAGTGGATTTTGAAGTGGAAGTTCCCGAAGGCAATTATTTTATGATGGGCGATAATCGTGATGACAGCGCCGACAGCCGGTTTTGGGGTTTTGTACCTGAAGGCAATTTACGTGGAAAGGCCTTCTTTGTATGGATGAGTTGGAACGGTAAAACGGATAATGTACGTTGGACTAAGATAGGAAGATTCGTATAATTTTATATTATTAAAGGACTAATAAATGAAAAAACAACAGGGAATGACGTTGATTGGTATGCTATTTACTATGGCTTGCGTAATCATCATTGGTATTGTAGTGATGCGCATTATCCCGGTTTATTTGCAATACTACTCCATCGTGCAATCAGTAAAGGCTTTAAATAGTTCGCAAAATGGTCTTCTGGTAGGTGATCCATTATCTGACTCGATAACTTTACGCGCTAGCGTTACTAAGCGTTTAGATATTAACGGAATTGAAGATCTTAAAGAGAAAGAACTCTCTATTGTTCCGGGGGATGCTGGAAAATATTTGGTCAAAATTAAATATCAGGTCACCCGTCCTTTAGTGTATAATATGAGCTTACTGTTCGATTTTGATAAAACAATTGAGGTTAAACCTGGTAGTGAAAATTGATTTAGAAAGATTATCCCGTCGTTTAGGTTATTCATTCAAGCAGCCTGCTTATCTTAAGCAGGCTTTAACTCACCGTAGTGCTGATAGTGCTAATTATGAACGCTTCGAGTTTCTTGGGGATTCCATCCTAAGTTTTGTTATTGCTTATGAATTATTTAAACGTTTTCCCCAAGAAAGCGAAGGACAACTCAGCCGCTTACGTTCTTTTTTAGTAAAGGGTGAAACCTTAGCGGAATTAGCTAAAGAGTTGGGGCTTGGCGATTATATTCTCTTAGGACAAGGCGAGTTGAAAAGCGGAGGATTTCGTCGTGCTTCTATTCTTGCCGATTCCTTAGAAGCAATTGTTGCTGCGGTGTATTTAGATGGAGGAACGGATTCGGTTAAAGAAGTGATTCTCAATTTGTATCGTTTACGTTTAGAAGATCCTCATCTTAATGATTGTTTAAAAGACGCCAAAACTCAATTACAAGAATATTTGCAAGCTGAAAAATTGCCTTTACCTAAGTATGTGTTAACTCAAATGGATGGCGATGAGGAACACGAGCAAGTGTTTCATGTCACTTGCAGTATTAAAGGCATTTCTTTTGTTGCAGAAGGTCATGGGAATAATCGCCGTAAAGCTGAGCAACAAGCCGCGAAATCTTTTTTAACCTACTTCAAAAAATAGTAGGTTGGGTTTTCGTGAACGTGCCCCGTAACGAAAAAATTCGTAGGTTGGGTCATGACCCAACATAACCATTTCATCTTAGCACAAGATCCTTATGTTGGGTCGCGACCCAACCTACAAGCTCCCTTCAAGGGGTTTCAAATACCCTCCTACCCCTCCAACACCTCACTCACTTCCAACCACTCAAACTCAAAGCTCTGCAATTCCCTCTGCACCTCATCTCGACGTTGTAACAATCGCTGCAATTTATCCTGCAAGGCATTGTTTTCATACAATGCTGGCTCAGCCAACTCAACATCCAAATCCTGCAAAACCTTTTGCTTATCACTAATCAACTGCTCTAATTTCTTAAGCCTATTCGTTAAACTCTTCTTCTCTTTCAATTGATCAGAAGAATTAGCACTGGTTTTACCATTAGAAGAACCAGAGTCCTTAGTCTGTAACCACGAATAATAATCATCCAAATCCCCATTAAAAGGAGCCACCTTTTGCTGATAGACCAAATAAAAATCATCAACCGTGGTTCTTAGCATATGTCTATCATGGGAAATTAAAATTAAAGCGCCTTCATAATTTTGCAAAGCCAATTCAATAGCTGAGCGCATGCCTAAATCTAAATGGTTGGTGGGCTCATCCAGAAGAAGCAAATTGGGTTGTAACCACACCAATTTGGCTAAGGCCAATCGTGCCTTTTCTCCACCAGAAAAATGATGAATAGCCTGAACAGCCATATCACCCACAAAATTAAATCCTCCTAAAAAATCACGAATAGTTTGTTCTCGTGCTTCCGGACTTAGAGCTTGAATTGTCTCAACCGGGCTTAAATTAAAATCCAGCTGTTCTAATTGATGTTGCGCATAATATCCAATTTTTAAATGAGCTGAACGCTGAATATCCCCATTCAGAGGAGCTAAATCACCTGTAAGGGTTTTAATTAAAGTAGATTTCCCTTCACCATTCGGTCCTAATAGCGCAACCCGATCTCCAGGATTTAATGAAAGATTAATTTTCTTTAATACCGGCGTTTGGCCATCATAACCCGCGCTGACCTCATTGCAACGAATCAAAGGATTACCTGCGCGAGCACAAGGGTAAAATTCAAATGAAAACGGGGAGTCAACCTGAGCCGCAGCAATAATTTCCATACGTGCAATGGCTTTTAAACGGCCCTGGGCCTGCTTAGCCTTATCTGCTTTAGCTTTGAAGCGATTCACATACACCATCATGTGAGCAATTTTAGCTTGTTGCTTTTCGTGCATTGCTTGCTGCAGCGACAATTTTAATGCATGAGTTTTTTCAAAAGTACTGTAATTACCGCTATAAAGCGTTAAATTTTTATTTTCAACATGCAAGATATGACTGACAAAAGCATCGAGAAATTCCCGGTCATGAGAAATAAGAATAATAGTGCTGGGACTTTGTTTGAGATAACGCTCCAACCAAAAAATAGCCTCCATATCTAGATGGTTAGTCGGTTCGTCTAATAACAATAAATCAGCGGGTTTCATTAAACAGCGCGCCAAACTTAAACGCATGCGCCAACCTCCGGAAAAACTATTCACTGGATCTTGTTGCTGCGCACCGATAAAACCTAAACCAGCCATAATGGTTGCTGCTTGCGCAGGTTTACTATAGCCTGCTGTATGAGCAAGCTCTTCATGACAGGCCAAAATGGTATGGTCATCACCTTGAAGTTCTGCGGTCGTTAACCGTTGTTGCAAATTAACGTAAGCCTCATCACCGCCGAGAACGAAATCCAACGCTTTTTCTTCACTATCAGGTAATTGTTGTGAGAGATGACTCATTCTGAGTTGGGGATTGATTAAAAACTCTCCGTAATCAGCAGTGAGCTTACCTAAAAGAAAATCAAATAAGGTCGATTTACCACAACCATTATGTCCTATAAGACCAATTTTTTGCTTCTCATATAGACTGACATTGACTTTATCGAGTAATAATTTATTCCCGCGAGAGAGAGATATTTGACGTAGGGTAAGCATGGTAGGCTATTATAAAACCAAAAGGTGGATTCTAGCATAAGCCTGATAAATTAGCGTAGAGTATCTTCTTTTGGTTATGTTATAATCAATACTCTTTTTTTAAAGGCAAGGTTGTTTCATTGTTGTACAATTATTTTGCGATTAGATTATTGTCTTTTTGCCATATTTTTTTAATTAGCATCAGCAATATTCTAGTACAATATCCTTTTGAATTATTGGGTTATCACACCACTTGGGGTGCTTTTACTTACCCGGCTATTTTTATATTGACCGATCTCACTACCCGTCTAGCAGATGCACAGACGGCCAGAAAAATTATTTTTCGTAGTATGTTACCCGGTTTAGTGCTTTCTTATTTAATTGCTAGTTCTATTGAAGTAAACGATTCTTTCAGTTGGACTACTTTGTCTACCATCCATGTTATGCCTTTGCGTATTGCCTGTGCCTGCTTTATTGCTTATGCACTTGGACAATTATTAGATATTTTTGTTTTTCAACGTTATAGAAATAATAGCTCTTGGTGGTTAGCTCCGGCACTTTCAACTACAGCAGGTAATTTAATCGATACCTTATTATTTTTTAGCATTGCTTTTTATCATTGTTCCAATCCTTTTCTTAGCCAACATTGGCCAGAAATTGCAGTGGTTGATATCCTCTTTAAAATCGTGCTGAGCTTGCTAGCCTTTGTGCCAATTTATGGGTTGGTTTTGAGTTTATTTCGCAGGAAAGGACATTTTAAAGTATTAACCCACTGATTAAGTAGTTGGCTCAATGGTTTTTTTCTTTGCCGATTTGTAGCGTGCTTGCTTTTCAATATCAATATAACGATCAGTAGTAGCACTGGAACTATGACCCGCATCATCTCGCACATGCTCGCGAGGTCGAATTTTTACATCTTCAGAAATTCCGGTATGTCTTAACCAGTGT
>SCSO01000478.1 GCA_004297865.1 Legionella sp. | reverse complement strand
ATTTACAGTATCCTGTGCACCACCAAGGAAGTAAGCAATTAAATGAGCCCAATGAAATTTTTTCCCATCTTTTGCACTGATTACAATACCATTCGCTCTAAAGACATCACTTGCGCTGGCTTTAGTTAATGACTTTTGCGACTGACGTCTTTTATGTCCAGAGCGTTCTTCTAATTTTTCTAAAGTAGCAATAAAACTAACTGGCTCTAAGCGAGATAAAATCAAATTAGGCTGACTATTTTTCATTTCCTCTAAAGTGGTCTCTGTAAGTTTGACCCGTCCTTCATTGGGTTTTTCTGGCGTGACATGGGTATAAAAAGTATTTCGATTTTTACCTTTCCAATTGAATGTACATAAAGGCCTTACTTTCTTTCCACCGGGAGTTCGTTTCATTTCTAGTCCGGAGTACCCTTTTTCTGGACTTGCTAAATCCAAAGGGGTAAAACGTACATTTTTACTTTTTAATTTTTCTTGTAAAGGAGTGGGACTACCGAGTGGCTCTTCTGAAATAAGTCGATTAATTCCCTGATCATCGCGATAACGACGTCGTTTAGGTGCTGTATCTGGTGTACTTTCAGTAGCACGCTTTACTTCTCTTGCAGGTTGCGTTTTAGTGAGCGCTTGTGTAGTTGTTTCAAAACTTACATTACGTAAGCTACTTAACACATTAATGAAAAAAACAGAAGTCACCACTTTACGTTGTTGTTGTGCAAATTTATCGATGATGGCCAGCCATTCTTTTCTCGATATGGCTAAAGGACTTAAATCCGTATTTCGGCAATAAGAATGCTGCTGTACAAAGGTATTAATTTTATCACTAGCAATGCGTTGGGTTTCTTGTAAAGTTAACAATGATTGTTTTTGAGCCAGTGCGTCGGTGTTATTCATTAAAAAATTAAGCGTTACAGTTAACTGGGGTTTAGGAATTCCCGTATGAGCTGCCAAGGCTTGAAAAAGCAATTCACGTGAAGAGGCATCAGTAGTCTTAAGGAAGCCATTACTGAGGTTTAGCCAATAAGCATCAGATAGCTCATCTAAATCTGGCTGATTTAAATCATTAAGGATTTCATTAAGCATTAGATTTGGGGTCCTTTATTGGGATCAATATTCAATCCTAGAGGTTGGTGTTGTTTTAAATCATTGACAATATTCTCGCCGCGAGATTGCCAAAACCATATGGATTTTCCTGAGGTTTCACCCATATTGATATAGATTAATAAAGCGAGCAGTCCCGGAAGAATACCAGTAATTAAAGTTAATCCTGCAAAAAGGACGTTTTTGGTATAACGTTTCCAGCGTGCATCACGGTGTTCGCCCAATTTCAACTCATAAAAATTTAAGCGAGTATAAAATTGCTCAACCCGTGTTGATGAATCAACTTCTGGTTTGTCTAAAATATCCAATAACTCTTTGAGGTAAGCTTTTTTCCTCTCTAATATGACTAGTTCATCTGGGTCTACATCAGTAATTAGCATTAATTCATCGTGGTATATTTGAGTTTTAGGAATTAATGTATTTTGAATAAGAAGTAAATGCTCGGCTTTTTCTCGAGAATTTAAGTTTGCAATATAGTTGTTTTTTAATTGATTAGCGTTTTGTTCAGACGCTTCTTTTAAAGCAACAAGGGGATTTTTAGCGCCATAATGTAAAATAGCATAACGCTCGACTTGACCTTGGAAGTTATCTGCCATGACGGTATTTTCACTGATGCCAGCCTTATTACTATAAAATCTGCGAGCAGCTACAGGGATCAACAGTTGCGCATTATTGAGTAAGATTCGTTCTGTTACAGCATATTGCGGCTTTAAAGAGGGATCTAATCCACCTAAAGCATCTAAATCTTGAATAAAAATCTGTATTTGCTCATAGAGGTTTATAAAGTCGACCAACTCATCTTTATAAATTTCTTGATAGGCATTAAATTCACTTAATAAACGTTCTACCGAATAGTCTTTACTTTGTTCAGGCAAAGCTTTAACTAACTCACTCAAAATAAATTGCATTTTACTTTCTAGAGGAGAGTCTTTGAGAAGAATGTAATTAGGATCGGCAAAAATACTGGCGACGGTTGCATCGTTCTTGGATTTATCTTCAACGTTTTTAAGTTTGAGTACTAATTCATTGATGTAGCTTTGCAAAGGGTCTGCAGTCAACCTATCTATCTCATTTTTAAGGCGTATGTTTTGCTGATCAACGGTGGTTTTAATGCCGGAGGCGATCTTAAACAATAAGCTTGCAACAAAGCTTTGCGTGACCTCATTGCTGTCTTCATCCCGCAAGGCTTTTAGCTGAGAAATCATCTGAGTGATGGCCTTAAAAAGTTCTTTTTTCTCGGCAATTTTTTCTTCAGAATACCAATCACTGGTTAAATATTTGTTACTAACGCGATTAACTAATACTCCGAAAGAATTAATAACGTCTTTACGCACGTTAGGTTCGGTAAGCAAAGGAAGCGCGGTACCGAGTGTTGAGCGCATCATGGAGGCAAAAAGAGAGGGATTAGGATTGGCTTGAAAGCTTTGAATATTACTGACAAGTACTCTGGTAGCACTTTGCACAACAGCTAACAAGGAATTTTGCTCTACATTATTAAGGCCTAATTTTTTGAAGAAATATTCTTGCATGAGTTGCGCATGCTCATCATTAATATAACCGGTGCCTAAGTTAAAACGGTTGCGAAATTTAGTGTATCCATCACGACGGAAAAGACGACGATCATCTTTTAAAACGCCCATCATGGCATAACTGGTTTGATTATAGGCTTGATAGGCTTTGCGATTTTTAATGAGGTCGCTGTAAAGTTTGCGATAAATAGCGGGGAAATCAAATTTGCCCTCTTTATTTTTTAAAGCGGATCGTCTGCCTAAGGCTCGACCTTCTGCAAATAGTTCAAGCTCCCGAAATTCCACACCATGTGTACCTAAAAAGTCTAATAACTTGAAAAGCAATAATTTTTGAACATCAGTGGCCTTTGTGCCCAGAGGACTAACATTTTTTTTCGTTTGTGAACGATTACTCCCTGCGGAGCCAGTGCCGTGATGTCCAGGTATAGTTAAATATCTCACTCTTTGTTCAGGTGCATTTTTTGTGGGGTCTGGACATAAAGGAGTAAAACCCCAATCAGTGCGCTCGTTCTCATAAAATAGAAATTCCGCATTTCTTACAACACGGGGTACGGTGTAAAAACGTGAATCATACCAAGTAATGGGGCGAACATCTCCCGGCACGGGATCAATGGCAAAAAGATTAATCGAGACTTCTGGGAAATTGTTTTTTAAATCAGTAAAAAAGGTCTCTTTGTCTTGCGTCTTGCCGGTCATTTGTTCTTTGAGCTGATCTTTTAATATGGCAAAAATATCAGGGGTATTACTGGTTTTATTGGCTAACCGAGCTTTTTGTTGATCTTCCAGCGCCTTAATTAAGCTATTGAGATCAGTAGCCTCTTTTATTAAGAGTTGTAAGGCTTCGATTTCATGGGCTATCAGAATGGATTCTACTGCTCCGCGACTGTGAGCAATAATATTAATAGGCCTTTGACCTCTACTAATGGCTTTTAATATAGAAGCAACACCCCGACCAATTCGATCACCAACCTCCGTTCCTAAAGTGGTAGGTCCGTTGATGACTTCAATTTCGGGAGCAGTGTAGGCCACAGGGGTATTGGAGCTAATCAGTGGTGGAGCACTGGTTTTAATTTCAGTAGAAATAAGGCTTAGGGTTTCTCCTTTAGGATAATCCCCATCTTTAGGTGCATTTTTTTGTTTTAAGGCAGGAGTATATACGGTGTCAGTTCCCAACATCGTAAGTGTAAAAGGTTTAGCGGCCCCTTGACCAGGCATAATCTGTACCCATTCTGCTCATATTATTTAATTATAAGGCATTTAAGGTCGTATGGGAATACTTGTAAGATATATTTTAACCATCATGCTTGAGCTGTGGACTGTGCGCATTCTCTTGCACCACTCACGTAAGTTTCACCCCTTGATTGCCAGAAACGTATTGATTTACCAATAGTTTCACCGGTGTTGACATAGATCAGAAGAGCAATAAGTCCGGGTAAAATGCCGGTAATTAAGGTTAAACCTACCATTAAGGCATTTTTGCAATAACGTTGCCATTGCAGGTCTCTATGTTCACCAAGTTCTAGTTCATATTCATTCAAGTGGGTATAAAAGTTGGTAACCCGCTTGGATGCTAGAACATTAGGTTGTTCTAAATCCTCTAGTAATTTGCCAATTTTATTCTTTTTATTTAAGGCCTTTAGACCCTCAGGAGAATTTTCATTCGCATGTTTTGATAAATAGGCTGCGTACTTCTTAGTTAAAGGAATTAACTCGTCTTGAATTAAAATGAGATTTTTTGCTTCGTTTACGTCATTTAGTTTTTCAGTAAAAAAAGTATTAACGCGGTTTAACTCAGTTTGCAACCCGGTTACTTCTGTTTGCTTTTGTGTTAATTGGGTTGTCAAAGCATTACGATCTTGAGTTAATTGATTACGTTCTTGAACTAAAGTCTGTTCACGGGTTTCAGCATCCTTTAATAGTTGTAGCGTGTCTTGATATTTTTCTTCTGCACGAAGATGTCGCTGCGCTAAATCGACTAAAGATTTATTGCGCTGATCTAATTGCTGACTGTACTGATTTTGAGCTTGAGCAAATTGCGATTGGGTATTTGCGAGCTGTGCGTTGGTTTTAGCTAATTCTCGCTTCAATGCGGTATTTTCTCTACCTAATTGATTGCGTTTTACAACTATCGATTGTTGCTTATCATTTAATAAGTCAACTCGCATTCTAGTTTGTTGGGTATTTACCACTTCCCTGCGAATCTGTTGCTCTAAGGCAAGTCCATTTGCTAGTAAATCATCAATTTTGGCGTGCGATGCGACTATCTCTCTTCTAATACGCTGCTCTAAGCTAAGCGTATTTAAAAGCAAATCGTCATTTTTATACTCTAATTCCTCTATTTGGCTTTTTCGATCTGAGCTGATATTAATCCAGCCCATGAGTTTGTGCACCAGCCTACTGATTTGTCTTTCAGATTGTTCTATTTTTACATTTTGCGCATGTCCGGTTGAAACCCATTTTCTGAGTTTTTGCCCAAGTAAAGTGATGTATCGAGCAGAGTTTTGATTATCTGTCTGCGCTTGACGAAGCTGTTGCTCTAAAAGAGTGATTCTGTGATTAAGAGCAATTTTCTCGGCATTGATTTGAGCTTGTGTTTGCGCATGCTGATCTTTTAAATTTACTACTCCTGCTTCATTCTGTTGAAGACTGGCAATTAGAGCATTACGCTCGGCTACTAAAGTAGCATTTTCTATTTTAAGATCTGCTTCACTTTGCTTTGCTTGAGCCAACTGCTGGGCAATTTCATCGTGCTTTTGATTTAAACGTAGGAGTTTTTCTTTAAGCTGAGCTACTTGTTGCCTTTCTTCATTCAAAGAGGACTCTAATGCACGGATGTCTTCTTTTGCTTGGTTAATGCTAAGACTTAAACTCGCAATAACTGTACGATCGTGAAGGGATTTATCCTGTAATTCTTTCACCTGTTGCGTAAGGGTTTTCTGCTGTACTCTGAGTACGCTTTCTCTTTGTAAGGACTGCTTTAATTCTTCTTCAACGTCTGTATGTCGTTTGCTTAAAAGAGCTAGTTGATTTTTAAGCGATTGCACATGTTCGACCGTGGGATCCTGTGCATTGTACTTTTGGATTGCATGTCGTACAACTTCGCCTTGGAAATCCTCTTTCAGAAGGGTTTCTCTCGAAGCAATAGTAATATTAGAATAAAATCGTCGGGCTGCAGTATCAATTAATTTTGGCAGTTTGCTATGAATTTGGGATTCTAATATGGCAAAGGGTGCTTTTAATTGTTCATCTACTCGAGTTAATGCTCGAGCATCTGCAATGAACGTTTGAATTTTTACATACAGTTTTTCATAGGTCGCAAAATCATGGCTATAAAATTGATCAAATTCGGTTTTTAAAATCTCAAGAGACACTTCATTATTAAATTTTTCAGAGTTTAACCGCTTCCTTAATTCCTTCCAGATGAACTCCATTTTTTTGGGTGCTTTTAAAAATTCTGGATCTTCAAAAATAGCCTTGACCGTCTCATCCGTTTGCGATTTGTCTGCAATGTCTTTGAGATTCAACACTAATTCATTGATGAAACTCTTAAGAGGATCTGCCGGTATATTGATAAGCCAATTTAATTCCCTATGATATAGTTCAAATTGTTGACTGATGGTAATTTGCAGGCCTTTGCGAATTAGCTGTAAAGTTTTTTCTACAAAGGATGCGACCGGTGCCTTTGGGGAATTAAGTGCGTTTCCTAATTCAGTAACCATTTTTGTGAACAAAGCAAAGGTTTCTAATTTTTCTTTTTGTTTGGCGTCTGAACTAATCCAGTCATTGTTAAGATAAAGCTCACTAATACGAGCTACAGTCTGATCAAAAACTTGCAGAAAATCCTGAATAACCGCGGGTTCAATTAATAATTTAGGAGAGATTACATAAGATTGGGTCAGTGGATCCTTATCCGATGATGTAGCAGAAGCTGGGGCATTATCAGCAACCTGCTCCGCACCTAATTTTTTTATAGTATCTTGTAATTCTTCAGTGATTTTTTGCAGCATTTCTTTTAGCGAGGATTTTGTCGCATCGAATTTAAATTTATTCAAGAAATATTCACGCATCAATTCAGCATGTTCTTCATTGATATAAGTAGTACCTAAGGTAAATATGTCATGCAAATTACCGTAACTTTCATTACGAAGTAAGCGACGCGCCTTGACTACGCCCATACCTGGGTAGCAGGTCGCATTGAATAGATTATAAATGTGACGATTATCAAAAATCTTAGCGTAAAGTTTGCGATATATAGAACTGAAATTCTGGGGTAATTCAGTTTTTCCGTTAGAAAATAAAGTTCTACCTAAAGCTCTTCCTTCTGCAAAAAGTGCTAGGTCGTTAAATTCGACGCCTGTACGACCTAAAAAATCGAAGAGTTTGAAAATTAGTAATTTTGCTACGTGTGTTGTTTTACCTTTCTGTTCTAGACCTTGTTCTTTAGCTAAGACATGGATATGTTGTCTTTGTTGAGATGCATTATTCCCTGCTCCGCCGCCGTGATGTAAAGGTAAAGTCAGTTTACGAACTTTTTGTTCAGGAGACGTTGGTTCAGGACAAAGAGGGGTAAAGCCCCTATAGGATCGCTCATTTTCGTAAAAATAAAGCTCGGTATTCTTTACAATTGCAGGTATTTTATAAAATCGATTATCTGTCCAGGTAATCGTTAGTATTCCATCTCCTGGAACTGGGTCGATGGCGAATAAATTGATGCTTGCTTCTTTGCACTGCGCTTTTAAATCTTTAAAAAAGTCTTCATTGTTTAAAACATCGGCAAGCTGTTGTTTTAATACAGTAATAATATCCTTAGTATTGCTGTCCTTACGACTATCCTGTTGTTTTTTTAAATGAGTAATGACTTGACCTAAATTATCACATTGGTCAATAACACTTTGTACCGATTGTAATTCATGAGCAATAAGTATGGCTTCAACGGCACCCCTACTATGGGCAATAATATTGAGAGGTTTATGGCCGCGTGCAACAGCTTTGAGTAGGGCTGCTAAACCTCGAGCAATACGATCGTTTACATTGGAACCAGTAGTTGTAGGCCCGGTAATGACTTCAATTTCGTTTGCAGAATAAGCATTTACTTCTGGAGTTGGCTTTCTTACAGGCGTGTTGGAGGTTTTAATATGGCTAGAAACGATACTTAGCGGTTCACCTTTAGGATAATCTTTTACTTCACCATTTGGCTTAAACTTATTCTCGTTTTTCTTTTTTAATTCAGGCACATACTCTGTATCAGTACCTAGCATAGTAAGGGTGAAGGGTAGCATGTATGTGACCTCAATAAAGCCGAACTAGACAATTATAACACAGCAAGGGTTTTAATGGAACATTTTTGGGCGTTTTTGGATAAAAATTGCCTAATTTTATTGTTTTATATCAAAACCTAAGCCTCAACTTGCGTTAGGATCCTTGATTGGCGATAATTCTCCTTTTTTTAGGGAGACTTAGTCTTGAGCGTTTATGTAAAAGAGCCGCAGCTACCGGCGCAAGCTTGTGTGATTTGGATGCACGGCCTAGGGGCAGATGCCTCGGATATGATGGGGTTAGCCGATCAGTTAACCATAAATGGAATAGCGATTCGGCACCTCTTTATTGACGCTCCCATGCGCGCAGTCACCTTAAACAATGGCATGATCATGCCTGCTTGGTATGATATTGCAGGTGTTAAATTGGTTGATAGGGAAGATGAAGCGGGTATCACTGAGTCAGAAGAGATTATTCGTAATGTGATGGAATCTCAATTTAAGGAAGGATTTCAGCCTTCGCAGATCTTTTTAGCAGGTTTTTCGCAGGGAGGAGCTATGGCTTTACATACTGCCTTGCATACTAAAGCTGCATTGGGTGGGGTTATTGCTTTATCGGCTTATCTACCTTTGGCTAATATAAATCCCGCAGTTCTTGATAAAAAAACGCCCTTTTTTATGGGAGCGGGTCAATTTGATCCTTTGGTTTTACCGGAATGGTCTGTTAAAAGTAAATATTGGTTAATTGCCCAAGGGTATACAGATATTGCTTATCACCAATATCCTATGGAACATTCCGTTTGTTATCAAGAAGTTCAAGATGTAAGTCTTTGGTTAAGTGAAGAAATTAAAAAGGGTATAAAATGACTACCGTTAATAAAGCACGCATCGTTCCCTATAGTTGCGAGCAAATGTTTAATTTAGTGAATGGGGTTGAAGACTACGCAAAGTTCTTACCTTATTGTGTTGAAAGTGTAGTGCATCATCGTGATGCCGATGAGGTTCAAGCAACTTTGGTCATTGGTGCGGCAGGAATGAGTAAATCCTTTACTACCCGCAATCATTTACAATTAAATAAAATGATCGAAATTCGTCTAGTGGATGGTCCTTTCAGTCATTTAGAGGGATTTTGGCGTTTTGATGAGGTCAATGAAGGTTGCCAGGTGTCCTTTGATTTAGAGTTTGAATTTGCTGGTCGTATGATTTCTATGTTACTTGGTCCGGTATTTGAACAAGTAACAGATAAGATGGTGGATTCTTTTTGTGAGCGTGCAGAGGCTATGTATGGTCAGGGTTGAGCTGGTTTATATCGCTCAGGATCAAACGATAGTGCATCAGCGCTTGGAGTTGCCTGAAGGCGCTATAGTCCACGATGCGCTTAAGCAATCGGGTATTTATTTATCGCACCCTGAAACGCAAGAATTGGTTGTCGGGATTTATGCAAAACCAGTTAGTTTAGAAAGGGTTTTGCAAGATGGGGATCGTTTGGAGTTGTATCGGGCTTTGCTTAGGGATCCTAAAGAGAAAAGACGTTTGCAGGCTAAGAGAGTTAAAAAATAATCTCGTGCCTGCAAGATGTAGGTTGGGTCTAGACCCAATCTACAATTTATGGCTTATGCTCAATACTTGCTAAAGTATTATTGTTAAAATACAAGCTCACATTGCGTACGGTTAATGTGCCGCTGCCTTTGCGCCAGCTGTAAGCATAATCCCAACGATTATTATTAAACATAGGACTTAATAAACTAGTGCCCATTAAAATAGCCACGTCTTCTTTGCTCATGCCTATTTTGAGGCGATTGATGGATGATTGGGGTAAGAGATTACCTTGTTGCCTTACTCGACGCGCAAAATCGTAAGAAGCGCATTGTGTCAAAGTGAAGCTTGCTATGAGAGTTATGAGAAGAATTAATATTCGCATTGTTTTGCCTACCATGAAAAATTTCGCCATAATAACATGTCATTTATTGAAAGACACCTGTAATAGTCAGCAATTTTATACATCTTAAGGAGTGGCAGTGAAAGATACTCAACAATTAAAAGAAGCAGGATTGAAAATCACTGTGCCGCGCTTAAAGGTTTTAGAAATTTTAGAAAACTCACCTAATCATCATTTAAGTGCAGAAGGGGTTTATAAAGCGCTCATTGAAATGGGCGAAGATGTAGGTTTAGCGACGGTATATCGAGTACTAACCCAATTTGAAACCGCAGGTTTAGTGACCCGGCATAATTTTGAAGGTGGCCATTCTGTTTTTGAATTAAGTCAGGGTGAGCATCATGATCATTTGGTTTGCGTCAAATGTGGTTTGGTCGAAGAGTTTGTGGATGACATCATTGAACAACGACAAAAAACAATTGCTGAAAAAGCAAAATTCAAAATGACCGATCATGCGTTGAATATTTATGGAATCTGTCGTAACTGCAATTAACGAATAAGTCTGAACATTAATAAGGACATTGGTCATGTATGAAGATCTACTTATCCCCTATCAAGTTCGGGATTTGCCTACTTTACTTCTTGGTGGAATTGTAATTGATGGACATTTAATTCCCAATTCCCCAGTGAATTTAGTGCTAAAATCCTTCAACCGCCATGGCCTCATCGCTGGAGCCACAGGATCGGGTAAAACAAAAACCATTCAAGTGCTTAGCGAACAGTTGTCTTTATCCGGTGTCCCAAGTTTAGTGATGGATATTAAAGGCGATATTTCAGGTTTAGCTATGCCTGGCGAAGCGAATGCGGCTATTGAGGCACGCAGTAAAGATTTAAATATACCCTATACTCCTCGTGGATTTCCGGTAGAGTTTTTAACCTTAAATGAATCCCATACAGGAGTGCCCTTACGATCAACAGTGAGTGATTTTGGTCCATTATTATTTTCGCGCATGTTAGATGTGAATGATACTCAAGAGGGCGTGGTCACGGTTTTATTCGAATTCGCGAAAGCAGAGCAATTGCCTTTAATTACTCTAGCGGATTTAAAAAGTGTATTGCAGTTTGCGCAAAGTCCAGAGGGCAACGCTAAAATCGAAGCGAAATTCGGCGCGGTGGCTGGAGCATCTATAGGGACTATCATGCGCAAAATTATTGAGCTGGAAGCTCAAGGTGCTGATGGGTTTTTTGGTGAGCCTGCTTATAACGTCACGGATTTGGTAAGAACTAATGCGCAAGGCTTAGGAATTATTTCCATACTTCGTTTGTTAGACATGCAGGATAAGCCTAAATTGTTTTCAACCTTTATGCTGAAACTATTATCGGATGTTTATAAGCAACTGCCAGAATTAGGTGATCCAGACAAACCAAAATTGATTTTATTTATTGATGAAGCGCATTTGATTTTTAATAACGCTAGTAAGGCCTTATTAAGTTCTTTAGATACGATGGTAAAATTAATTCGCTCTAAAGGTGTGGGGTTAATTTTTTGTACGCAAACCCCCAATGATATTCCTGAAAATGTGTTAAGTCAGCTCGGATTAAAAATACAACATGCTTTGCGCGCATTCACTGCGAAAGATCGTAAGGCCATGAAACTAGTAGCACAAAACTTTCCACCCTCCGAACATTATCACACAGAACAGCTCCTAACTGCCTTAGGAATTGGTGAAGCCTTAGTGAGTGGATTAGATGGCAAAGGGCAGCCAACCCCTTTAATTCAATGCATGATCCGTCCTCCTGAGTCGCGTATGGGGACTTTGAGTGAGCAAGAATTAAAGCAAGTCGTGGCGAGTTCCGGATTG
>SCSO01000477.1 GCA_004297865.1 Legionella sp. | reverse complement strand
ATCCAGCCCAGCAGGCTGGATTTCAAAGAAAAACGCTTATTCTTTTGTCTTAGTTGGAGCAAGTCTAATTCCTAATTCATTTAATTGCGCATTGCCCGTGGGTGACGGTGCACTGGTAAGTAGACAAGACGCAGTTTGTGTTTTCGGGAAAGCAATGACGTCTCTAATTGATGTTGAATCAGTAAGTAACATTGCTAACCGGTCAATACCTAGAGCAATTCCACCATGTGGTGGGGCTCCATATTGTAAGGCATCAAGTAAAAAGCCGAATTTCTCTTGGGCTTCTTGTTCGTTAATACCTATAAGTTCGAATACGGCTTGTTGTAATTGGGGTTGATGAATCCTTATAGATCCCCCGCCAATTTCATAGCCATTAATGACTATATCATAAGCCTTAGCTAGTGATTGTGCAGGATTTGCACATAGTTTGTCAAGACTTAAGTCTTGGGGCGAGGTGAATGGATGATGCATGGACATCCATTTTTTACTCTGCGGATCTTGTTCAAACATTGGCCAGTCAACGACCCAAAGTAGCTCCCAACCCGCCTTAAGTAATTGTCGATCATGGCCCAATTTGATACGCAGAGCCCCCATAGATTCGTTCACTACTTGCGTTTTATCGGAGCCAAAGAAAATCACGTCACCAGTTTTTGCACCTACTCGGTCCAAAATAGAATCGATTGCTTCTTGAGAAAGAAACTTCAAAATGGGTGATTGCAAGCCGTCTAAACCGGTGGTTCGATCATTTATCTTTATATAAGCCAAGCCTTTGGCACCATAAATGCCAACGAATTGCCCGTAGTCATCCAATTCTTTACGGCTCAAATCACAACCCTGTGGTAGTTTCAGTGCGACTACCCGGCTCTCTTTATCATTGGCAGCACTTGCAAACACTTTAAATTCGCTGTTTTTCACCAAATCAGCAATATCGATTAACTCTAAAGGATTGCGTAAGTCTGGTTTATCGCTACCAAAACGTCGCATGGCTTCCGCATAGGTCATTCTAGGCAAGTTATTAGGAATATCGACATTAAGCACTTGCTTATAGATGGTTTGTAACAAGCCTTCAATAAGATTGAGAATATTTTCTTCATCAATAAAAGCCATTTCGATATCAAGCTGAGTAAATTCTGGTTGGCGGTCAGCACGTAAATCTTCATCGCGGAAACAACGAACAATTTGGTAATACTTATCGAAACCTGACATCATCAACAATTGTTTAAATAATTGGGGAGATTGAGGTAATGCGTAGAATTCACCTGGGTGCACACGTGAGGGCACTAAATAATCACGTGCTCCTTCTGGAGTCGCTTTAGTTAGCATCGGGGTTTCTATATCAATGAAGCTTTGCGAATTTAAATAATTGCGAATGCAGCTAGTTAAGCGATGGCGCAGGGTTAACTTTTCTTGCATCGCGCTGCGGCGTAAATCAATATAACGGTATTTGTAACGTAAGTCTTCATTAATAACTTGATGATCATCTGGTAAAAATGGTGGCGTTGGTGACTGATTGAGTATTTCCAATTGCGTACCAATGACTTCAACGCGGCCAGTAGGCATATTGTCATTGATCATACCTTCCGGACGATTCTTAACAATTCCTTTTAATTTGACTACAAATTCATGTCTTAATTTTTCCGCGATGGCAAATACAGTTTGGTTTTCAGGTTCGTAAACTACTTGTAACAATCCGGAATGATCTCGAATATCTAAAAAGATGACGCCTCCATGATCGCGACGATTATGCACCCAACCACATACTGTCACTTCTTCATTTAGATTTTTTTCATTCACTGTTGCACAGTAATGTGTACGCATAACAATCACCTATATTTTATTTTGTGTGGGTTCAACAATTAGTGGGCCAGGGGTTTGCATAACACCCAGCGAAATAATGTATTTTAGGGCTTCCTCTATGCTCATATCTATTTCAATCACCTCTTGTTTGGGAAGCATCATTAAAAATCCTGAGGTGGGGTTGGGTGTGGTGGGTACAAATAAAGAAACCATTTCTTGATTGGCTTTTGCGTTGATTTCCGGACTCACTGAACCTGTTTGAAATGCAAGGCTCCATAATCCCTTACGGGGGTATTCTATTAATAAGACTTTGCGAAATGCTTCGCTGTTAGTCGAAAGGACCGCATGCAAAACCTGTTTAACGGCATTGTAAATAGAGCGGACTAAAGGGATTTTGGACAAAATCGACTCACCCCAACTCACTAGGCGCTGGCCAAAGAAGTTAGTCGCTGCAATCCCAGTCAATAACAAGAGTATTAGCGATAAAACCACTCCTAAGCCGGGGATATGATGCCCAAGAAGTTGATCGGGCTGATAGGCTTGGGGTACTAGGGATAGGGTTTGATCTAATAAATCAATAATAAAACGCAAAACACCTATGGTAACCAGTATGGGTAGCCATACGACAAGGCCTGCAAGCAAATAACTTCGTAGCGAATTAGACTTCACTGATTTTCACCTTTGCAAGTAGTAGTTGTAGTGTTTTCCTTAGTTGCAGTAGCCTCCGAGGTGCTTTTGCTAGTTGCAGAAGCTGAAGGTTTTTTGGTTTTAAAATCAGTTTCATACCAACCAGTCCCTTTTAGTTGAAACCCTGCAGCGGATACTAATTTAACTAGGCTCTCTTTAGCACATTCCGGGCATTTAGTTTCCGGTGCATCACTGACTTTTTGGATGATATCGACATGATGATGGCAATTAGTGCATTGATACTCATAAATCGGCATCTAAAATAACTCCGTAACAACAAATAACTTAGGATTAACAGTCGATTATAGCGGACGCAGCGCGAGAATGACAAGATCAAATAACACACAAGCTCCCTTGCAAGGTGAAGAGAGTCTTTATTTCTTCCCCATGTGAAATAACTGTCAAACAAGGAAACGGCAATTTATTATTCAAGGTGTCTATATTCTCATGCAAAGCTAACATCTGCGGATCAATACAATTAGCAATCCATCCTACACATTCAATGCCATTTACAGCCAAAGATCTAGCAGTGAGTAGCGCATGATTAATGCAACCCAGTTTGATACCTACTACTAAAATCACCGGAATTTGACTTAGTTTTAAAACATCCACCCAAGTTTCCACATCATTCAAAGGGACCTCTAGGCCCCCTGCTCCTTCAATAAAGAGCAAATCGGTATCAAACGGTTGCTGTAAACAATAATCAACTATGTCGCTAGCACTTACTTCAATGCCTTGTTCTTTTGCAGCGATGTGTGGTGAAACTGGCGATTTAAAAAGCCAAGGATTAATTTTTTGTAGATCAAGTTGACAATGTTGATGAAGAATATGTGCATCACTGCTAATCAATTCGCCTTCGAACTCCACAACACCACTAGCTACTGGTTTTATGGCTAATGATTGCGGGAAATAATCTAATAAACAAGCAGTGACATATGTCTTACCACAATTCGTATCAGTACCAATTATAAAATAACGTTGCATTACAAACTGTCCCTAAGTATTCGAATAAACTCTTGTTGCTCTGATAAAAAAGGCATATGAGCTGATTTCTGTAATACAGTATAAGTGAACTGAGGATAATCTATGGTCATAGCCTGCATCGTTTTAATTGGGGTAATAGGATCTAATCGGCCAAATAGATAATGAGTGGGCATGCCTAACGTATTTAAATCATTGCGCAAATCCCAGCTCTCTAAAATAGTTAATCCTGATTGCAATGCGGTAAAAGATGGAAATGCGTTGTGTGACAAGGTCACTTTCTTTTTATTGGTTTGCAAAGAAACAAAATCGTTCAAAGTAGCCTGTAAATCAGAAGTTAGATTGCGATAAAAAGTTTGAAAAACTTCCAGTGGTACTCCAGGCCAAGACGATTTCGCTACAAAACAGGGAGATGAACAACAATTGAACAGCAAGTTAACCCGTTGCGGCTCCTCTATCGCGAGACGTGTAGCAAAAAGCCCGCCTAAAGACCAGCCGATTAAGGTAAATTGTTCCGGTAATAACGCTAACAATTGTGTTTTAAATTCTTGCCACTCCATCATTTCACTTAAACCAAAACCAGGCAAATCGACTAGTATTACTTGATACTGTGTTTCTAAAATAGGAATTAAAGAATGCCAAATTTGACTATCAAAACCCCAGCCATGAAAAAAAACCAGTGGTGAGCCTTGCCCGTATTTATGAAGGTGTATGTTCATGTAGCTGACTTAATAATAGAAATAATCGAGTAATTTGCTGGGGAGTATGCCGGTAATTTAAAATGATACGCAAGCCTGTTGCTTTCAAACTAACCGTAGGTGGTCTGATTGCTGAACATAAAATACCCTGGGCTTTTAATTCCTGAGAATAATGTAGTGCCAAATAAGGACAGCCTAATTGCAATTGTTGTATTGGTGTCAGCGAATCACTCCATTGTAATGGAGATTGCATGATATGCTCACGAAATTGTCCAATCAATTCCTGCAATTTATTTCTACGGTCTTCAGCAGCAATAATGACATCTAAAGTTTTCCCTAATCCATAGCTGATAGCAGGACTAATTGCGGTAGAATAAATCAAGGAACGGCCAGCTTGCAGCAAAGCATGAATCCAATTTTTTTGTCCAGCAATCAGCGCACCTTGTGCGGCATACGCTTTACCAAAAGCAATCGTTCGTAAAGGGACTTCCTTTTGCGTTAATCCGTATTTCGCAATACTGCCCTTCCCTCTGTCGCCTAAGATGCCAAAAGAATGCGCTTCATCGACCAACAACACCGTATTTTTTGTTCGGCATAAATTCGCTATTTCATCTAAAGGAGATAACATACCACTCATCCCAAAAATACCTTCTGTTAATAAGGCTTGAATGGGAAAAGTGTCTAATTGTTGGCGCAAATGGTGCAAATCATTATGTTGATACCGTTTGTATTCGACTTGAGCTAAATTAAGACCATCATAGGTTGAGGCATGCACCCCTTTATCAATTAAGCATAAGGCTTTTATTTGCCCTAATAAGCTAGTGATAGCTAAATTGGCAGCATAGCCTGAAGAGAAAAGAATGCAGTCATCCACCTCTAACCACTCAGCAAAAGCTTGTTCTACAGCGCGATGCGTTTCATGATAACCACTAAGTAACATTGAGCCACCGCTACCACAAGGATAGCGTTGATATCCTTCTTGATAGGCTTGAGTAATGGCTGGTTCTTCACTTAAGGATAAATAATCATTACTGTCGAAATGAATGAATTGCTCGGTATTTTTTTGGAATACCGAGCGAGTGCGTAAAAGTCCTTTTTCCGCTAGTGCATGGGTGTAGCGTGCAATTTCCTTATCTAGAGTCATCAAACCATCTCGGTCAAACCTAATTTACTGAATAATTCCTTATCCTTGGCGCGCTGAGGATTTTCTTCAGTTAATAATTTATCACCTATAAATACGGAATTAGCGCCAGCAAAATAACAAAGCGCTTGTAATTCGTCACTCATTTCTGTACGACCAGCTGTTAAACGAATTTTACTTTTGGGCATGAGTATGCGGGCGGTGGCGATGGTACGAGCTAACTCAATACCTTCTACAGGTTCTGCCTTCGCGAGTCGTGTTCCTTCCACGGGAATGAGCCGATTGATAGGCACACTTTCAGGTGGTGTTTCCATGTTCGCTAAAGTCAATAAAAATTCAATTCTATCTTCACGAGTTTCTCCAAGGCCTAAAATACCCCCACAACACACACTAATTCCTGCATCCCTGACGTGTTGCAATGTATCTAAGCGATCGCTGAACTTTCGAGTAGTCACTACTTTTTCGTAATAAGACGGTGAAGTGTCAATATTGTGATTGTAATAATCTAAGCCGGCTTCTTTTAAATTTTGCGCTTGTTCTGGGTTTAACATGCCTAAGGTCATACATGTTTCTAAGCCTAAAGCCTTTACTCCGGAAATCATTTCCTGCAGTTCAGGCATCACTTTATCAGGGGGACAACGCCAAGCAGCTCCCATACAAAACCGTTTAGCACCACCCTCTTTAGCTTCTTTTGCGCTAGCAAGAACGGCTTCGACAGACATTAATTTTTCTTTTTCTACATGCGTTTTTACCAGGCCACTTTGTGAGCAATAACCACAGTCTTCAGGACAGGCACCGGTTTTAATACTTAGTAAAGTAGCAAATTGTAGCGAGTTAGGTTCATGGTGGGCGCGATGAATAGTATGAGCTTGAAACAAGAGATCATTAAAGGCTTGCGTATAAAGTGCTCTTATTTTATCCATAGTCCATGGTTTATTTATTGTTATCACAAAATCTTCCTTTTCTTCTTATTTATGAACATGATAAAGTGGCGCCATCACTTGTCAACCTAAATTTTATAAATGGTTAACATCTCTCGGTTAATTGCGAAAGACCTAGCGCATGTTTGGCATCCTTGCATGCAAATGAAAGATTTTCAGGATTGTCCTCCCTTAGTCATTGAACGCGCTGAGGGTTCATATCTTTATACTGATAAAGGTACTTTAATTGATGGCATATCCAGCTGGTGGTGTAAATCTTTGGGGCATGGACATCCAGCAGTGATTAGGGCCATTCAAGAACAGTTGGAAAAATTTGAGCATGTTATAGGTGCTAATACAACTCACCCACAGTTAGCAGAACTTGCTGAAACTTTAGCGGAGCTTAGTGGTAAACAGCACGTCTTTTTTGCCAGTGATGGCGCCAGCGCGGTAGAAATTGCTCTAAAGCTGGCTATTCATAGTAACCAAATAAAAGGCTTGCCCCATAAAAATCAAATGATCGCTTTAAAAAATGGTTACCATGGTGAATCTTTAGGAACCATGAGTGTGAGTGATTTAGGTATTTATAAAGCCCCCTACTCTGCCTTTAGCTTTCCTTGTCATTTTATAGAGACTATTCCTTATCTATGCAGCCCAGCGGATCCTCTATGGGATAATTGCGATCAACATTGGGCTATCGTGGAGGCTCAGTTAAATAGTCTACGTGAACAAGCCTGCGCCATTATTTTGGAACCTATCATTCAAGGTGCAGGGGGAATGCTTTGTTACAGTGCTGATTTTTTGCGCAAAATCGCTCTCTGGGCAAAATCTAATGAGGTCTATTTAATTGCTGATGAAATCATGACCGGTCTAGGACGCACTGGTACCTGGCTGGCTTGCGAACATGCAGGTGTATCGCCGGATTTAATCTGTTTATCAAAGGGCTTAACTTCCGGCACTATACCTTTAAGCTGTGTGATGATAGATAGTGCGATTTTTGACCTCTTTTACAATGATTATGATCCGGGAAAATCCTTTTTACATTCAAACACTTACAGTGGTAATCCTTTGGCCATTGCTGCCGCTTTAGCGACTATCAAAGCGATTAAACAAGAAAATATATTGGTTAAAGCCCAAAACCTCGGGAAGAGCTTATTGGCCAATTTACAAGAAGTAGCGCAAATTTCAGGCAAGTTAAAAAATGTGCGTGGTCTTGGCGCAGTAGTCGCTGCAGACCTAGAAAGTACAGGACGCTTTCGCATAGGCAACGAAATTTACCAACAAGCTTTAAACTATGGGGCTTTGATAAGACCCATGGGCACTACGCTTTATTGGTTGCCACCATTGAATACAGATGCAGAAATAATTGGGAAATTAGCTGAAATAACACTAAACTCTATAAATAAAGCCTATTTAAAAGCTCAGGGACATGAGAAAACCGTCAAAAAAACTAGCACAACGTATTTATAGACGATTCAAATTCTTTTGGATTTTGTCGACTATTCTTGTGTTAACTTTAGCATTATTACTCAATTGGCATCTGAGTTTCCGAAGAGCACACCGAGATATTCAAAATATCGCCAGCCGATTAAGTAATAATGTTGACGGTCTAATGGAAGATTTGTTTCAAGATGTATATTCTTTGCCCATATATGGTAGCAAGATCCCGGATTGTAAAACGAGTTTGTTTCCTTATCTGCAATATATTACCGTCAATAATACGAAAATCTCCGGTTTAGTCATTAGCGATAAAGATCACAAAGTAGTCTGTTCCACCCTTCCCAAAAATGAAACACTGATTTCTCCTAATATTAAGGCACGTAGTATTAATGGTCCTTTTAAAATCGCTTTATTTGAACAACCCATGTATCTGGTGCAACAAAAGATGGGAAAATACTACATAGGCATTATCATTTTCTCTTCCGTCCTGGAGTCAGCGATCCGCCCAACAGAGACGATTACCGATTCAGTCACCTTATTTAATGAACTCACTAACAAGAATATTATTTTAATTGAACGAAATAATACTAAAAATGGTTGGAGTTTTAGTAAAGATTTAGATTTTCAAACTTTGGATAGCGAGCATTATACTTTTGCGACTGATCCCATCCAAAGTATCGATGATGTGGAAGTAGTGGTATATGAGGATCCGAATGTGCGTATGGTCTACCTCTGGTACAGTCAAATTATACTTACTGTATTCTTATTACTGGTTTCATATGTGGCTTACCTTGTAGCTAAAAATATTTTGTCCAAACGGTTTTCTTTAAACAATGCTTTAAAAATAGCCTTAAAAAATCATGAATTTTATCCGGTTTATCAACCTTTGTATGATGTAGAAACCAAGCATTTCTCTGGTGTTGAAGTGCTCCTGCGCTGGGAAGATCAGCGCGGAAAAACTATTATGCCTGATACCTTTATTGTAGAAGCAGAAACTTCAGGACTCATAGTTCCCATTACCTTAGAGATAATGGAAATTTCTTTTCAGGACTGCCAACGATTGTTTAAAACCATGCCCAACTTTCATTTGGGATTTAATCTTTGCGCCGCTCATTTTTTTGATCCCCATTTTTTTAATAAGCTATATCAGTTAATGGAGCAATACCAAATTGCCGTTCAAGAAGTTATCTTAGAGATTACTGAGCGCGATTTGATTGATAAAAATGATATGGTATTTAATCAACGAATGCAGGAATTGCGTGATAAAGGCTTTTCTCTAGCGGTAGATGATTATGGCACTGGGCACGCTAGTATTAGCTACTTACAACATTTTCCTTTCAATTACCTCAAAATAGATAAATTATTTGTACAAGCTATTGGTACCAAGGCAATCACTGAATCCTTGAACGAGGCCATTATTCAGATGGCAAAAAGCTTAAATTTAATTATTATTGCTGAAGGTGTAGAAACAGAAGAACAAGTAAACTACTTAGCTCAAAATGGCGTGCGCTATTTGCAAGGATGGTATTTTTCTAAAGCACTTTCCATAGAACATCTGAATGATTTATTAAAGGGGAATAAAAATGATTCACTACATTAAATCTTTCTTGTTTATTATTCTATTATCAAGCACTGCTTATGCCGATTCAAATAAAGATTTTTGGCAGTGTAAAACGCGTGATAATACCAATTTGGTATGGACTGCCAAGAGTAACTTTCAAAAAACAGCAACTAACCTAGCTTACTCAGCCTGTAAAAAGGAAAGTAACGCACCTGCAAGTTGCAGAACTTCCACAGAAAGTTGCGAATATTTTGCACAAGGTATAAGTACTCGTCCTTTATGGCGATGCACCGCTCTAGATCTAACTGCAGCTGCATGGAAAAGTGCTTATTATAACCATCGTTTGGATGCGGCATTTGGTGCAAAACAATATTGTCAAAATAATAGTAAAGTTCCTACCACCTGTTATGTCAATATGGTAACGTGTTATAACCAAAATGAGGATATTTGATGGTTTACTGCGTAGGCTTAACCGGTAGTATAGCAAGCGGCAAAAGCACCCTATTACAATATTTTGCAGAGTTGGGTGCAGAAGTTATCAGTGCCGACACAGTGTCACGCAAATTAACTGCGAAGGATGAGCCCGCCTATCATGAAATTCTTAAGCATTTTGGTCCGGAAGCCCAATTAGCTGATGGAACTCTCAATCGTCCTTTCTTAAGACAGATTATTTTTTCAAATCATAATGAACGTTTGTGGTTAGAAAGCGTATTGCATCCATTGATTCGTCAAGAAATTAGGCTGCAAGTAACACAAAGCACGAAGGTGTATTGCATTATAGAAATTCCATTATTAGTGGATACGCAACATTACCCCTACTTAAATCAAATTTTAGTCATTACTGCTCCACAAGAAATCCAAGTCAATCGCGTTATGACCAGAGATGGATCTACTAAAGAAGAAGCTTTAGCTATCCTAGCTATACAACCTAAATTGGACCAACGTTTGGAATTTGCTAATGATGTTTTAGTTAATGATATGAGTATGGATGAATTAAAACAGGCCGTTTTAAGATTGCATACTAAATATTTACATGAAGTGAAAAGAATCCAAGCAAATTCTTAATATATCTATTGTTTTCAATAACTTTTGTGATACTCTAATTAAAACTTTTTAGTTTTTGGCTTTTTTTTTTATAATTATTGCAGATGGATCTGTTAATAATTTTTAAAGTTGATTTAGCTAAGGGATAGATTACGCTAGGGATTGCATTAATGTATGGATAATAGAACCATCACTTTTCAACTTGCCACTCATTTTTTATCGCGCATTGCTCTGCGCCTTGAATTTTTGTTTAAAACTATCAACCAAGCTTGTGATGAATCCCATGAAGTGATTCACCGTTTTGCCTTAAAAAATATTATTGAAATAGCTGAGGTCACTGAAAAGCCAGAATTAAAAAGCCGTTTTCTTAAGGAATTAATTCGAATAGAACATGTCTTAAAAAAGCCAAATATTTTAAATAATATGGAATTATTCGATCAACTATCGACACAAATTTATGCGCTTAATAATTCACCTCGCGGCTTTGGCAGTAGCCTTCATGAAGATGAATTTTTAAAAATTCTAAGACAAATTCACCATCCCAATACTCAAGACTGTGAGTTTAATTCTCCCCATTTAGTCTTATGGTTTGATTCAGATCCCTTGCTCCGGCAAAAAAACATCGCTCACTGGCTTAATTGTTTGCGCGATTTAGAGTCAACGGTAACTGTCTATCTCACGTTGTTGCGTGAAGCAACGCAGTATATTCCTATTACAGCTTTTAATGGCTTTTATCAGCATGGCATTTCCCCTAAATCGGTGAATCATTTGATTTTATTAAAAATGGATAATTCCTTAGGGATCACCCCAAGATTGCAATTGGGACATCATAGTTTGACGATTCGCTTGTATGAGCTCGCGAGTGCTCATGAAATTCGTGATAAAACCATTGATATGCAGATTGCTTTCTGTCAAATTTAAATAATCATCTTGGATTACATAAAGAGAAATTGACCCAATGAAATTAATCACTTTGAATTTATGGGGTGGTCATTTACGGAATGCTTTATTTAAATTCATTCGTCAGTACAAGGATGTGGATATTTTCTGTTTTCAGGAAGTTTATCATAACGCCCATCGCGCCGTTGCCTATGAGGATAGAGAGAAAAGTTTAAATATTTTTTCTGATTTGCAAAAACTGCTACCGAATCATTATGCAATTTTCAAACCCGCTGTGGAAAACGTTTATGGTATAGGTATGCTGTTGAAAAACTCTATCGATATAATTGGCGAAGGTGATATCAATATTCATCAGAAACAACATTTTCCTGGCATTGGTTTAAATCATAACCGAAATTTGCAATGGGTTGAGTGCGAAGTGAATAAGCAAATTTATTCTATACTTAATGTGCATGGCTTATGGAATGGCAAAGGTAAAGGCGATACCCCTGAGCGTATTGCTCAATCTCAACGTATTCGTCATTTTATGGACACCATTGCTACCCCCAAAATATTATGTGGTGATTTCAATTTAAGACCCGAGACTGAGAGCATGAAAATTTTAGAAGCCGGAATGATTAATTTAATCACTCTTAACGATATTCACTCTACACGCACCCATTATTATACTAAGCCCGAAAAGTATGCTGATTATATTTTGACTTCACCCGAAATTCAGGTGAAGCAATTTGCGGTATTAAGTGAAGAGGTTTCTGACCATTGTCCACTCCTACTTGATTTTACTTAGGTATTATTAAAACTTCCCTTTTTCAAGAATGTCAGAATAAACTGTTTGGCCTTATTATTATTCATAATAAAGGTATGCATAGCATTCACCTCGACTCTTTCGGTTTCGCTATTTAAATACGCGGCATCACGAGGAACAACCGTATCGTAGTGTCCAGAAATGATCCCCATTTTAACTTTGGGTATAGGGACTTGATGGACGTAGGATTGTTTGTCCGAGCTTAGTTCTTTTAAAGGAGCTACTAATTTATTGATTAGTGGTATGTGCAAAGCGGCATTGGCATAAGCTGAACCTTGACTAGGTGGTGCTAACATAATCAAATACCCAATCTGCTGCAATTGTTTGTCTGATAGATTCGCCAAGGTTTCGCGCACCACAATACCACCTAAGCTATGAGTTACGAAATGAACTCTGGTGGAGGGATGCTCCCTCATGAATTTTAATAAATATTGTTCAAATGATTGTGCATGTTGATGAATATTATATTTTGCCGAGGGATAATTATAGGAATAAACCTCGTAGCCCTGATGTTGAAGAAAATGTTTTAGAAAAAACATACTAATGGAACTACGCAATAAACCATGTACCAAGACTACTGTTTCGGTTTGCGTAGTGGCGGGTGTGTTTTTAAACGCCTCTTTGCTTTGAAGAGGATATGCTGCCGATGTAATGAATAAAAACAAGAGAATGAGAACAAGGGATTTAAGTTGTAGGTATCTGTTCATAAAATTTCTTCCTTGATGTCTTTTTATAGCACTTTTAAGCTACCTCGCAGCTTAAAATTTTTTCAATCATTGGGAAAATTGCTTGATTAGCCTCGGGGAAATCTAGAGAGTTTAATTCATCGAAGCTTAACCACTTCAAATTCAATTGACCTTCTAAACATGCAGCTTCACCACTAAATTCACTGACATGAAAAATGAATAACTCAACGGTTTTGTTTGGATATTGATGTTTAATTTGACCAAGTTGCTGAGCTTGCTGAATGGCTAAACCGACTTCTTCTTTAACTTCCCGCAATAAAGCTTCTGCGGCGGATTCATTCTCCTCTAGCTTACCGCCTGGAAACTCCCAGCGTCCACCATGCGAGGCATGGTAAGGACGTTGGGTAATCAGAATGCGTTTTTGGGCATCCAGAATAATAGCTACTGCAACTTTCATGCAAGGCTGCCATGACAAGATTTGAACTTTTTACCGGAACCACAAGGACAAGGGTCATTACGCCCTACTTTCTTCTCAACGCGTCTATAGGTTTGCTGTTGATATTGTCCATCTTCAGCAGTATCTAAAGATCCTTCGTGATTTAGGTTCATGCGTAAGCGTTCAGAACGACGCAACTCTTCAACTGCATTGGCATCTTCTTCTGTTTGGATTTCAACTGAAGAAAGTAATTTGATAATGTCATACTTTAATTGATCTAACATGCTAGTAAATAAAGAGAAGGCTTCCTTCTTATATTCTTGTTTAGGATCCTTTTGCGCATAGCCACGTAAATGAATACCCTGACGAAGTTGATCCATAGCCGCTAAATGCTCACGCCAATGATTATCTAAAGTCTGTAGAATGACAGACTTTTCAAACTGCGCTATGATTGGACGTCCAGTTCTACTCACCTTTTCATCATAATGTTTAACAGTTAAATCAAGTATTCTAGCTTTGATTTCTTCGGGTTGAATATGATGATCAGTATCAATCCATTCAACGACAGGGGCTGTAATTTTAAACTCATCTGCCATGACATCGCCTAAAGCTTTAGGATCCCATTGATCTTCTAAACTTTGTGGTGGAATATAAGTATCCACTAGCGCGCTGATGACTTCTTCACGCATCATGTTGACGACCTCTTCTGTATCCGTCATTCCCATAATAGTGGCGCGTTGAGTATAGATCACTTGGCGTTGATCATTGGCTACGTTGTCATAATCTAATAATTGCTTACGCACATCAAAATGGTGGCCTTCTAGTTTGCGTTGCGCATTTTCAATGGCTTTGGTTACCAAATTATGTTCTATGGGCTCGCCAGGTTTCATACCTAAACGTCGCATCATAGAAGCGACTCGTTCTGATGCAAAAATTCGCATCAAATTATCTTCTAGAGATAAATAGAATCGGCTACTTCCTGCGTCTCCTTGACGACCAGCACGACCACGTAGTTGGTTATCGATACGCCGTGATTCATGGCGTTCGGAGCCGATAATACGTAAACCACCTGAAGCTAACACAGCATCATGGCGTTTCTGCCATTCTTCTTTAACTTGGGCTTTTTCTTCATTACTCGCTGTTTCATCTAATTTCGCAAGCTCAGCAGCTAAACTGCCTCCTAAGACGATGTCAGTACCACGACCAGCCATGTTAGTCGCAATAGTTACTGCGCCAGGCCGCCCTGCTTCGGCAATAATTTGTGCTTCTTTCTCATGAAATTTAGCGTTCAATACTTGATGTTTAATATTCGCTTTTTTCAATAATTGGCTTAAAAGTTCAGAGGCTTCGATAGAGGCAGTACCTACAAGCACCGGTTGGTTATTCTTTTGACATTCTCTAATGTCTTCAATGATAGCTTGGTACTTATCTAATTGTGTCAAATAAACCAAATCGGCTTCATCTTTACGGGTCATCGGTTTATTAGTAGGAATAACCACTACTTCGAGATTATAAATTTGCTGGAATTCATAGGCCTCTGTATCCGCAGTACCGGTCATACCGGATAATTTGTTGTACATGCGGAAGAAGTTCTGGAAGGTGATGGACGCTAATGTTTGGTTTTCATTTTGAATAGACGTGCCTTCTTTAGCTTCAACGGCTTGATGTAAACCATCTGACCAACGTCTGCCTGGCATGGTTCTGCCAGTGTGTTCATCTACAATAACCACTTGATTATCTTTTACTATGTAATCGATATCACGATGGAACATCGAATGGGCTTTTAATGCCGCATTGACGTGATGCATGAGCATGATGTTGCTGGAATGATATAAACTTTCACCTGGATCTAATAATTTTTCTTTAATCAACAACTCTTCGATATGTTGATGACCTGCATCCGTTAAATGGGCTTGCTTTTGCTTCTCATCGATAGTGAAGTCACCCTCTTCGCCTTCCGCTTCTTGCTTTTTCAGATGCGGAATCAATGTATTGATCTTTATATAAAGCTCAGAACTGTCTTCTGCTGCACCAGAAATAATCAAAGGCGTACGCGCTTCGTCGATAAGAATAGAATCCACTTCGTCCACGATAGCGAAATTGAGCTCACGTTGGACTTTGTCTTCTAGACTGAAGGCCATGTTGTCGCGTAGGTAATCGAAGCCAAATTCGTTGTTGGTTCCATAGAGTACATCTGTTTGGTACGCTTTTTGTTTTTCATCGTGTGGCATATCAGGATAAATAACCCCAACTGTCAAACCGAGAAATTCAAATACAGGCTTCATCCATTGGCTATCACGTTTGGCTAGGTAATCGTTAACGGTAACAATATGTACACCAAGTCCACTTAAGGCATTGAGGTAAGCCGGTAAAGTCGCTACTAGGGTTTTACCTTCCCCTGTACGCATTTCTGCAATATTGCCTTCATGCAATACCATACCGCCAATTAGCTGTACGTCAAAATGACGTAAGCCTAAGGTACGAATGGACGCTTCTCTTACGGTAGCAAAAGCTTCTGCTAAGAGTTCATCAAGGCTTTCTCCTTGATTGAATCGGTCTTTAAATTGTTGGGTTTTGGCTGCTAACTCGCTGTCGTTTAAAGCTTTCATTTGGGCTTCAAACGAATTGATAGCCATCACTGACTTTTCCATACGCCGTAAAGTACGTTCGTTTCGGCTTCCAAACATTTTCTTAATCAATGTATTCAGCATGGCCTAGATAATCCTCTGGATGTTCTAATAACAAACTCATTAATGTACTAGAAATCAGGGTAAAATGCCATGAATTCTTTAGATTTATGATATTAGTTTGGGTTTTCGTGAACGATCACATAAACGGACGCGAGCAGGAAAAACCCCTATATAGCAACTGTCTTGAATTGCCTTATTGGCTTTGTTAGTTGTAGGTTGGGTCACGACCCAACAAAAAAATCTTAATGGAGAGGATATGGTTATGTTGGGTCTAGACCCAACCTACGACTTTTTCGTGCCCGTGAGCGTGCCCATGCCCGTGCCCGTCTTTGAATATTGCACAATATAAAAACCGGGCACGTTCACGACACCCACAAGGTTGGGTCACGACCCAACCTACGTTTTAAACAATTCGTTCAGTTCTAGGCTTTTATAAAGATAAAGTTTATAGTCGTTACCGCACTGTTCATATCAGTTATCCCTCCTCTAGCTCCGCTAAATAATCACTTAAGTCATTCATTAATGCAAATTGCTTGGTTTGCATAACCTGCATCAAACGCTTTTTCCATTGACTAGCTCCAGCCAATCCATGTGTTAGCGTATACAACGGTTTTAGCAATAAGGAGATCGGGACACCTTGTGTCAATTGCTCATGCGCAAAAGCTAAATACTGACTATACACTGCGATGCGGGAAGTTTGCGGCAGATGTGGGTAAAGTGCTGCATGAATTTCTGCGATTCTAAAAGGATTATCGCAAGCCAAGCGCCCTAACATCACACCATCCACTTGCTGTAAATGATCATGAATAGCGTCGATTTGTGTAATATTGCCATTAATGATGACTGGGATTTCTGGGAAATCTTGTTTAATCCGATACGCATATTCGTAATGAACCGGCGGAATAGTTCGGTTTTGCTTGGGATTTAAACCGCGCAGCCAAGCTTTACGAGCATGCACAATAAGCTTCTGACAACCTGCGTCAATTAATTGTTGGGCAAAATCTTTAAAAAAAACATAACTGTCTTGTTGATCGATACCAATCCGTGTTTTAGCAGTCACTGGGATGCTAACCACTTCTTTCATCGCTTTAATGCATTGAGCAACCAATTGACCCTCGGTCATTAAACAAGCACCAAAACGGCCCGCTTGGACCCGATCACTAGGGCAACCTAGGTTTAAGTTAATTTCATCGTAGCCTTGTTCTTCAGCTAATATAGCGGCAGCGGCTAAAGCCTGAGGATCTGACCCGCCTAATTGTAAAGCAATAGGATGTTCGCAAGCTTGGAAAGCCAAAGCACGTTTAGGGTTATTTTGAATAGCTCCAGTGGTTTGCATTTCGGTATACAAAAGCGCCTGAGGGGCTAGCAAACGCATAAAAACGCGAAAAGGACTATTAGTCCAATCGATCATGGGGGCTATGGCTAAGGGTGAAAAAATAGTTTCGTGCACAATGCTAGGTATGGGTCAAAAAGTGCAATTATACCGCACTATCCTTAGTCTAGGCTACCCTCATTAATAATATGCATAGCCTGAATCAACAATTGTAAGCGAGTACGGCCTTGGAAAAAGTTGATGTCTAGTTTGTAAGCAGCACGAATGTATTTCACGCGATGATTAGGCCAAGCTTTCAAATCCACGTTAAAAGCAATAGCATCCACTTGTTGCCCGCCTTTATGGGTTGCCAAAGTGAGTTTCAAATGATTATGACCGACGATGCGCTGATCTAATATTTCAAAGACGTTATCAAAAACCGGTTCCGCAAAGAGTTGTCCCCAGGGACCTGCCTGTTGAATTAAATGGGCCATTTCCAGATTAAGCTCCCCAGGCTGCAAGGGACCATCAGTTAACAACTCTCCTTCACATTGCGATACATTCAAATGCTTACCCACTTCTGCAATTAAGGCCTTACGAAAAGTCTCCAAGGAAGCTAAAGGCATACTTAAGCCTGCTGCCATTGCATGCCCCCCAAACTTAGTCATCAGCCCAGGATGATCCTTATCGATCGCGGCTAACACATCTCTAATATTTAAATCAGGAACAGAACGTGCAGAACCTTTGACCTCATCTTCACTGACTGCAGCAAATGCGATCACCGGTCGATGGTAGCGCTCTTTCATGCGTCCTGCCAAAATGCCAATCACTCCTTGGTGCCAGGTTTTGTCAAAAAGACAAAGTGCAATCGGGAGTTGTTGCGCTTTATCGGTGCTCAGGGATAATTTATCCAAAGCCAACATCGCTTGTTCTTTCATTTCCAGTTCAATTTGCTTTCTTTCTTGATTTAATTCGTCTAATTGCTGGCTATAATTTCTTGCTTGATCAATATCTATCGCGATTAAACATTCTATTCCTAAAGCCATATCATCTAAGCGTCCTGCTGCATTAAGACGTGGGGCAATGGCAAAACCTAAATCAGACTCACGTAAACGAGAAAAATCACGGCCTGAAATTTCAATTAAAGCTTTAATTCCTGGGCGGCAAAGGCCTTGACGTATTCGCGACATTCCCTGATTGACCATAATTCTATTGTTTTGATCTAAGCCCACCACATCCGCAACAGTACCTAAAGCGACTAAGTCTAAAAAGCTAGCCATATTAGGTTCAGGAATATTCATTTCGGCGAACCACTGGGTGTTCATTAGTTGTCTGCGTAAAGCGAGCATCACATAAAAAATCACACCCACACCGGCTATAGATTTACTCGGAAAAGCACACCCTAACTGATTAGGATTCACTATTGCACAAGCATTAGGTAAAGAATCCGCTGGTAAATGATGATCGGTGATCAGTACATCAATTCCTAATTCATTAGCTTTTTCCACGCCTTCGAAACTAGCAATTCCGTTGTCAACGGTGATAATTAAATCGGGTTTCCATTGCGAGGCTACTTCAACTATTGCTGGTGTTAGTCCATAACCAAATTCAAAACGATTGGGAACAAGATATTCCACATGCTGCGCACCCATTGCTTTTAAAGCAGTAATTCCTACTGCGGTTGAGGTGGCGCCATCGGCATCAAAATCACCGATGATTAAAATTCGCTGTTGTGCTCGCAAGGCTTGTTCTAAACGCAAACTAGCTTCATTAATCCCTTTCAGTGAAGAAAAAGGAAGTAAGGTTTGCAGTTGTTTATCTAATTGATAGGCTTCAGTAATACCACGTGCTGCAAAAATTCGTCTTAAAACCTCTGGAAGCTCAGGTAAGTTAACTGCATGAGCAGGTATTTCGCGTTGTTTAATCAGCATGAGTTAAGTTTCTCCAAAGTCGAATCATCCAATGTTGCGGATAGGTGCGATAAGCTGTGTTATTCCAATACCATTGGACATCTAATTGTTTTAATTCTTCTTGATGCTCTAAGCTCAGTATCTCTAAGGACTCAACAATCAATATTTGAAATTTTGTTAGCGATATCTCCGGTTGATACAAGCTAACTTGTTCAGCGCAAAGACTGGCTGCATCAAAAAATTGTTCGCTGGCACAAATATTAAGCGGTTTTTTCAAACCTAATTTAGCCCCACCCCAAACCCAAATTCCATTGATGTCAGTTTTAGGGGTAAGCGATGCAAAAAACATTTGGCTTTCGGTGATTAATTTTTGCCAACGCATACTTTCATCTAAGGCAGCGAGTTCTGGCATCAATGATTTTTGTAATAACTGATATACCGGTTTGGCTTGAATGGGCGCCATATGATCTGCACGCAACAACCATAAATCGGGACTAAAATAGTAAAGGATAATATTTTCCTCAGCCAAATATTCCGAATATTCTTTAAACCAATAACGAGACTGCGTATCAGTCAACTCCAAATCCTTTCCTGCTGCGATAATCATTGCATCATTATGGGTCGCTTGCCAACACACGGGACTAAGGATTAACCAATCACCATCTAAGTGTGCACTTTGTCTTAAAAGATCCGCTGCAGGAAGATTCGCATAATCATAACCTAAGCAACTGAGCAAATTCAGTATAGCCATTCCTTGCGTAGGCATTTCTGATTCTTTATTGGTAATGTCATTCGCATTAATGATCAAATCCAATTCATGAGGCATGTAATAATCCATCGCGTTTGAATAAAGTTTTCAAATTTCTCAGGGCTTGTCGGGTACGATCTTTATTTTCAATTAAACCAAAACGCACGTAAATATCTCCTTGCTGCCCAAAACCAATTCCAGGAGAAACTGCTACATGCGCTTCTTTTAATAAATATTTACTGAATTCTAGTGAGCCCATAGAGCGATAATGTGGGGGAATAGGCGCCCAAACAAACATCGTTGCCTTAGGCTTAGTCACTTCCCAACCCAATTCATTTAGGCCATCACATAATACATCACGTCTTTTCTGATAACGTTCGCGAATATCTTTGACACAATCATCAGACCCTTCTAATGCAGCAATGGCAGCCACTTGAATGGGGGTAAAAGTCCCATAATCTAAATAGGATTTAATTCGAGTTAACGCAGCAACAAGTTCAGCATTACCGCAAGCAAAGCCCACTCGCCATCCGGGCATATTATAAGATTTTGACATGGAATAAGTTTCTATAGCCACATCGATAGCACCGGGTACTTGCAAAATAGATGGTGCTTTATAACCATCAAACACAATGTCCGCATAGGCTAAATCGTGGATGATCCATAAATGATTGCGTTTAGCTAAGGCCACTACCCGCTCAAAAAAAGAATAATCCACACAATGAGTACT
>SCSO01000566.1 GCA_004297865.1 Legionella sp. | reverse complement strand
TTGGCATCATCGTGTTCGAGGAATGGTATAAGAGAAGCTGCTATTGAGGCAATCTGGTTTGGAGCAACGTCCATAAGATCAACCTTTGAGACTTCCTCAAATGGATAATCAGCTTCATATCTGCATTTCGCCCTAGCATTTTCAAAATGTCCGTCTTTAAGTAACGGAGCATTAGCCTGGGCAATCATTTTTTCTTCCTCTTCCTCCGCGCTTAGCCAGATAATCCCGTCTTCAGTAAAGTCAACCTTAGAATCCTTAACTTTAAGGTAAGGTGTTTCAATAAATCCAAGGTTATTTATTTTGGCATAAACGCAAAGCGACGAAATTAGACCGATGTTTGGTCCCTCAGGTGTTTCTATCGGGCAGAGGCGGCCATAGTGAGTATAATGAACGTCCCTTACTTCAAAACCTGCTCTTTCACGTGAAAGACCACCTGGTCCGAGAGCTGACATACGACGTTTGTGTGTCATCTCAGCAAGAGGATTGGTCTGGTCCATGAACTGTGATAACTGGTTTGTTCCGAAGAACGAGTTTATGACCGACGAAAGTGTTTTAGAATTGATAAGGTCAACAGGTGTAAAAACCTCATTATCCCTTACATTCATTCTTTCACGAATTGTACGGGCCATACGTGCAAGTCCGACGCCGAACTGAGCATATAACTGCTCTCCCACTGTACGTACCCTTCTGTTACTCAGGTGATCGATATCATCAATATCGGTTTTAGAGTTAATCAGCTCGATGAGATAACCGATAATTTTGATTATATCTTCACGAGTCAGAATCTTAACATTCATTTCTGTGTTAAGACCCAGTTTTTTGTTAATCCTGTAACGCCCTACTTCACCAAGGTCATATCTTTTATCAGAAAAGAAGAGTTTGTCAATAACATCGCGGGCTGTTGCTTCGTCAGGTGGTTCAGCGTTACGTAACTGACGGTAAATATAGATAACTGCCTCTTTTTCGGAGTTGCATGGATCTTTCTGAAGTGTGTTATATATTATTGCATAATCCGAGAGCGTTGAATCGTCTTTATGCAAAAGAATCGTTTTTGTACCAGAATCGACTATCATATCGACGTGTTCCGATTCGATAACCGTTTCCCTGTCGAGGATCACTTCATTTCTTTCAATTGAAACAACCTCACCTGTATCTTCATCAACAAAGTCTTCAACCCATGTCTTAAGGACCCTGGCAGCCAGTTTCCGACCCACAAGTTTTTTGATATTTGTTTTAGATACCTTATGTTCTTCAGCAAGGTTAAAAATCTCGAGGATCTCTTTATCGCTCTCGAAACCAATAGCGCGAAGAAGAGTCGTTACCGGCAGTTTTTTCTTTCTGTCGATATATGCATACATCACATTATTGATATCGGTAGCAAACTCAATCCAGGAACCTTTGAAAGGAATAATCCTTGCAGAATAAAGTTTAGTTCCGTTAGCGTGAATGCTTTGACCA
>SCSO01000476.1 GCA_004297865.1 Legionella sp. | reverse complement strand
GCTGTAAACAAAGAGCATGGCGAGAATGAGAACGGGATAGGTCTTTCTTAATAAATTAGAGTTAATAAAATTAGGTTTCACTAACATGGTGATCCCTAAAACCAAACCGATGTTAGCAATGTTGGAGCCTAAGGCGTTTCCTATAGCGAGATTATTATTATCTGTTATAGCAGCGATGATTGATAACACCAGTTCGGGTGCAGTGGTACCCAGTCCTACTACGGTCAGTCCTAAAATAAAAGGGGAAAGTTGATAATGATTGGCAATTCCTGAAGCCCCCGTAACCAGGTGATTAGCGGCCCAAAGCAAAGCCAAGAAGCTAATTATTAATATAAGAATTACACTCATGCATGGACTCTAATGGTCTAATTAAATGATGATATAGCTTCGACGGATAGAGCTCAAGAGGTTATATTAATTGTAGGTTGGGTCGAGACCCAACAAAGATCTTGTGCTACAGAGGAAAATTATTCCTGGGTCATGGCTCAACCCAACTTCGATAAAATCAAACTAGTAGGTTTAGCCAAACCCAAAGTATGTAATTGATCTAGCGCAAACCATTTCCCTAGACCCTCACTCACTCTATCTTGCAAAGGCTGCGTTTTAATATGCAGCGCATCAATCAACAAATGAAAATGACTAAATTGATGTTTAAAACTTAACAAAGGTTTTATCGCATCACCTAGCAAAGCATATTTCAATTTAATAAAACCTAAAGCACAGTCATCTTGTTCCAAACTAGGTAAACACCACAAACCACCCCATAAACCACTCGGAGGACGTTTTTCAAGATAAATAAGGCCCTGAGCATTGCTCAATACTAAAAATTGCTGAGCGAGTGTAGGGACAGGTTTCTTCACTTTTTTACTAGGATAAAGTAATTGTTCTTTATGCTGATAAGCCTGACAATGAGTTTTTACCGGACATTCCACACAATTCGGTTTTTTAGAAGTGCAACACAGCGCTCCTAAATCCATAATCGCTTGCGTGTAATCCGCGCAACGCGAATTAGGCATACAAGATTGTGCAAGTTCCCACAACTTTTTTTTGACTTGTGCTTGTTCAGGCCAACCGGCAATGCGAAAAAAACGCGCCAACACTCTTTTCACATTCCCATCTAAAATGGCGGTAGGTTGATTGAATGCCTGCGACAAAATGGCTGCAGCAGTAGAGGGTCCTATACCCGGCAAAGCATATAATGATCCGAGATCCTGTGGAAACTCTCCGCCGTGATCGTCGACAAGAATCTTAGCCGTCTTATGCAAATTACGCGCGCGACTGTAATAACCTAAACCTGACCACAAAGAAAGAACTTCATCTTCTTGCGCTTGAGCTAAAACAAAAACAGTTGGGAAACGTTCCATAAAACGATGGAAATAAGCAATCACAGTTTGTACCTGAGTTTGCTGCAACATAATTTCTGAAATCCATACCTGATAAGCTGTGCGCGGATTTTGCCAAGGCAAATCTTTACGCCCATGAATATCAAACCATTGGAGGAGGGGAGTGCTAAATTGTGTTTGCAAAATTGATGGCATATCGTCGTAAAGAAGACAGTCTAGCATATTTTCATAAAAATATGTGTTTTGCTATTGTAAGAAAGTAGTTCACAATTTAGACTGGATGTGAGTGTAGCTTTTGAAACTTGGCATATTTTGATTAATAACAATGAGTTAATGCTTAAAGTTATACTTGGTGACAGTAAAGATGAGACGTTGATTTTAAGATGTACTCAGGATGAGTCAATCAAATCAAGGAGATCGTCATGCATCAAGGAGAACATGAAATCGTGGTCTTAAAACCCACTACGGTTTTTTTATCATTTTTAGCATCACAGTTACCAGAAAATAGATTACCAAGCCTTAAGCTCTTACAAACCGATAGTACCGCTTACGTTATTCCTAAGCAGGACACCGAGGAAGCTACCTTAGATGAAATAGAAAAGTATTTCACGGTCATGTTTCGCCATGAAATTTGTCGTTGGTTAGGGGATGATGCTCGCAATGAAATTGAAGAAAGCTTTTTAGATTTTCTTTGCTGTTTTAAATTTGAATTACATTCACACATCATTTTAATGGAACCTTCAATTCAAGAAGGACGTCAGCTTTTAAATATTAAACCTCGCTCCGTATTACTAAATTGGATGAAGTCTTCCGTTGAAGACAGTGAATATCTCTCTAATGTAATGGAACGAGTTACTTTGTCGAACATAGTTGAAAATGCCACGGTAATCGTCAAAAACTTTGCTAACCTAAAAGACATCAAACCGTTCATGACTGACTATTTTAAACCTATTTATGAAACAGCAATGAGTCGTGTCTCTAACGATTCTAGTCAATGGCCAACAGTTAATACTTTCCAATCATTTAGCCAATACTTCGCGGTGGAAATTCACACGCAATTGATTTATTTGCCTTAAAAAAGGAGTTTACTATGGAGCCTGTAACTATAGCCTTAATTTGCGCTGCTTCTTTCGGAGCTGTTGTTGCATTGTCCGCCTTTATTAGACAATTACTATTAAGTAGAGATAAAAATTTAAACGATGAAGCGCAAAGAGTTGCTATAGCTCAGGAAGCAGGTGAACTCGAAAAAATGCGAGAGCAAATGCAAAGTAATCGTCGATTTGATTCGCATTATCGGGTTTTGGGAGCGAACAAAGACGCGATTATGTATTTGGATAATAAAATCGAAGACATTTTGCAGAAAAAAGCCAAATTAGTCGAACGCTATTCACAAGTGTCTTTAAAAGAATCCAGTGCTATCGTTGAAGGCGAAAGCACCGAAGCAAGAAAGACGAATTGTGATCGTTTAAAAAGGGAAATCGATGCCGAAATCAGTTTTTATGATAGTGAGTTAGTGCACTTACAGCAAAGAAGAACTTCTTTATGGGATACTCACAGCGATTTGCAAGAATATTTGTTAAATCAAGAAAAGGCACGCAATGCGAGCTTGGATTACTTATATAAACGCCATTCTGGACTATTGGAAAAAATTTATATTCGCCATACCGATAACAGTGAACACATTGCCAAACAAAGCATTGATGCTGGCACTAGTACATTTAAAATGATTATATTGGCGCCCATTCAATTTCTTTTACAGTATTTCAATATTTCCACAGGTATTTCTTTAGATAAATCAAATATTGAAAATCAAGCTCGTGATGATGTGAATGAGGCTGAAAAGGATGTTAATGATACTCCTGCCGATGAGAATAATAGCGATAATATAGACGATGTGGATAGTGATAGTGAAATGGACGATGCCAAAGATGATAGTGCCAATGACACCCAAGGCCCCGATCCTGATACTAATCCGTCTCCAGATCCTGACAGTTCAAAGGATGATACCGCTAATAAACCCAAAGAAATCAGATTAATGTTTGCTTAAATATTATTCTTTTGAGTTAATTGGTGACATTTGTGGTAATCTAGATTACACTTAGCGCCCGCATAGTATTGATACTACGTGGGTGTTTTTTTATCATTAAAATCAATAAAAACTAGCTTGTCCAACCTTGAAAAAGTATGGCTAGTATGGAGTATATGAACATGTTTAATGCAATTCGATTAGCATTTATGCTATTTATGGTTTTTCCTAGTGTTGGTTACAGTTTAAATCTCGATACTTTATTACCTGATGAGCGTAATACGGTAGAAATATTTCAAAAATCTTCCCCAAAAGTGGTCTATGTTCATAGGCTTTCTACGGTTTTTAACCGTGCCCTTAAAAAAATGCATGTGCCAAGCGGTACTGGATCTGGAATTATTTGGGACGATAAGGGCCATATAATTACCAATTTCCATGTTATTAAAGGTGCAGATAATTTATCGATTACTTTAGGAAAAATGACAGTTCCTGCTAAGGTCATTGGTACAGAGCCTCGTAAAGATATCGCGGTATTAGAAATTAAAAATCCGCAAGCCTTAGCTTACCTCAAAGCGTATAAGCCTTTTGAAATTGTGCATTTGAAAGATCTAATGGTAGGACAAAAAGCTATCGCTATCGGCAATCCCTTTGGTTTAGATCATAGCTTATCTACTGGAGTTATTTCTGCTTTAGGACGTCCCGTTCCTGGAGTTGGTGGGGTAACAATCCATAACATGATTCAAACGGATACTCCGATTAACCCGGGTAATTCTGGTGGTCCTTTATTAAATAGTGCGGGTCAATTAATTGGTTTAAATACCATGATTTTTTCTAAATCAGGTAGTTCAGCAGGAATTGGTTTTGCCGTACCTGCTGATGAAGTCGAGTTAATCGTTACCCAGATCCTAAAACACGGTCGTGTAGTTCTCGCAGGAATTGGTATTGAAAGAGTGGAACCACGTATAGCGAAAAAATTAGGCGTCAATCAAGGTATACTGATTGCCAAAGTATTACCAAATACTCCTGCAGCCCGAGTTAATTTGAGAGGGACTTATCGCGACAAATGGGGTCGTGTCGTTTTGGGTGATATTATTGTTGCCGTGAATGGACACCCAGTTAAAAATTACGATGGACTTTATAATTTGCTCAATCATATGAAGGTAGGAGAGCAAGTAACAGTTGCTATTCAACGCGGAAATAAACAAATGGAAGTGCGTATAAATACTATAGATATCGCGGCCTTGTAATTTACCTAAGACTTAGGTTATCCTATATTTGTGATTCAGTTTTTTAAATTGAATCACAATTTAACGGAGCGTAAATGTTACTCAATAAAGAAGACTCATTAGTTGTTCTCATTGACGTACAAGCAAAACTGGTCCCCGCGATCCAGGATAGCGACGCTTTTGTTAATCGCTGTGAATGGATGTTGCGTTTAGCACAAGAACTAGATGTACCTATCTTAGGTAGTGAACAATATCCAAAAGGGCTAGGGCCTATACTAGCTCATCTAAAATCATACCTAACCAAAAACAGCTGCATAGAGAAAATTCATTTTTCTTGTATGCGCGAACCCACTTATTTAAATCGTTTGCGTGAATTTAAAAAAAACCAATTAGTCCTCATAGGCATAGAAGCACACGTTTGTGTTTTACAAAGTGCATTGGAAATGAAAGAAGCTGGTTTTGATGTTTACGTTGTCGTCGATGCTGTCGGTAGCCGCAAAGAGTTAGATCTCAAATTTGGCCTGAAAAGGATGAAACAGGCTGGAGTGCATTTAGTGACTTCTGAGATGGTTTTTTTTGAATGGTTAAGACAAGCAGGAACCCCAGAGTTTAAGTCTTTGAGCAAAGAATTTTTGTAAAAAATTATAAAAGTGATTTTGCTGTCTAAGTGTTTATTTTTTAAAATTTTTTCATGAAAATTGACAAATTTGATTTCCGGTCTATGCTTTATATTGTGCAACGCAACATAAAGGAGAAGAGAGAAAATGCACAGTAAATATGTTCAACAAAAGAGCAGTAATCCTTTTGTAAAGCCAGCTCAAGAATTGCTGGAGCTGAATATTAAAACAATGCAAAGCTTTTCTTTTGTGAATCCTGTGGATGTTTTGAATGCACGCAGACCAGAGGAATTCTTAGAGAAAAATGTGGACTTAATGATTCAAAATGGCCACAAAGCGTTAGAGTATATGCAAAATGTATTTGAAATTATGGAAAAACATTTAATTAGCCTATCTGGAGACATGATGGACCAAACACGTGAAGCGTTTAACCGTACTCAAAAAATAGCTACTGAAAACTTTAACGAAGTAATTTCTTCTAGTCAAAAAACTGCTGAAGAATTAGTTTCAGGCATAAAAACTGGTACTGCTACAGTTTCTAAGTCTAAAGCTAAATCCGGCAAAACTCTTGGTTTAAGAAATACTACTGCTAAGCCAGCAGTTTCTTCTTCCAAAGCAAAAGCTAAAAAAACTACTGCTAAGAAAGCTAAACCAGCAGCTAAGAAAACTACTGCTAAGAAAGCTAAACCAGCAGCTAAGAAAACAGTTGCTAAAAAAGCTAAACCAGCAGCTAAGAAAACAGTTGCTAAAAAAGCTAAACCAGCAGCTAAGAAGACTGTTGCTAAAAAAGCTAAACCAGTAGCTAAGAAAACTACTGCTAAAAAAGCTAAACCAGCAGCTAAGAAGACTGTTGCTAAAAAAGCTAAACCAGTAGCTAAGAAAACTACTGCTAAAAAAGCTAAACCAGCAGCTAAGAA
>SCSO01000475.1 GCA_004297865.1 Legionella sp. | reverse complement strand
ATCGACTTCGGTCGACTGATTTAATTCATCAATTAAACTGATTAGTTTTTCTTGGCTGGTTGAAGCTGGTAAATCATAAGAGTATGACTTAATACCGACTTCCTCACACGCTTTGCGTTTATTATTGACGTAGATAGCAGAAGCAGGATCTTCCCCGATAAGCACTACGGCTAAACCCGGGGCGCGCTCACCTTGTTGAATATGATGAGCAACACGCTGCTTTAATTCCTCTCTTCTAAGGAACGCTAATTGTTTACCATCAATCAAGGAAGCCGGCATAAAAAACCATATAAATTGCAAAAAAGTATTATGAATTATGGGGTCTGGTTATGCAAGAGACTAACTATACTCCACCACCTTTCTTGCCAGCTCCGGGTCAAACAAATCTTCCAAAGACATAAAATCAGGCCAAGCCGTTTGCAACATGGTCAGCGTTTTATAACCTAACTCTAGATTGTTATTTAAAATCTGATCTAAGAGTTTAGCAAAATGCATATTCGGAGTTTGCGGCCCAGGATTCACTGCTTTGTTTTTATTTTTAATCATGGTTGCAAAAGAACGATCGAACAAATCACTCAAAATGCGTGGAATAGGCATATTTCCATCGAAAATTCGATGATCTGCACTGACTGAAACAGGTAACAAGTCCTGGGCTTCAAATTCCTCTTTTTGCTTATTCCAAACTTGACGACGTTCTACTTCTAATAAAGTGACTTTCATTGACTCAGTAGCACGTAAGGGTGATTTAGTTTGTGAATAACCACAATGACCAATATTACTTAAAGACACGACTGCATTACCTGGGATGGGATATTCGTACAGGTCATTAGCAATTTCGTATAAAGTGTCTGCACCAATCTGTTTTAAATGCGGGTGCTTTTTTTCTAATTCCTCGCGCTTTTTAAAACAATACATCATCATTTTTAGGACCGTGCGAATGCGTAAAGCTAACTCAGGAACGGTCATTAAATGGCAATCTTGAAAAACGATAGTTCCTAAATGATCGCCACATTCAGGTAATTGCACAATCATTCCTGCATATGCATGCTGACTTTGATATAGTTGCTTATAACTTAAATAGTTTCTAAAAGAATCATTCTCTGTTAATCCTAAACTAATGGCCTGTAACATCAATGTGGTCAATGTTTCAGGTGGGAATTTTTTATTGAAAAAATCCAAACAGCTCACATTCACATTGAATTGACCGACCATAGTAGGATCTTTGGGATTATCCCATTGAGTCATAAACATTTGTCGCGTTGCGGACATTGGAAGGGCTTTATTGCCATGGGTATAAGCGAAAATTTTAGGAAAAATACCCTGCATCATTTGCATGAAAAATTTCCATTTATCGCTGGGAACCATATTCAATTTACTTAATTGATGTTCATGTTTGGCATTCAATGATTCCATAAATTCCATCGTACCATCGACGCCCAACAGCGTGGACACGGATAACATGTATTTATACTGCAAGAAGAGATTCGTTAGTAATTGCTCTTCTAAATATTCCAGTTTCTCGCGTACTTCATTTAAATCAGGTAACCCAATATCACGATATAAATCAGCTTCACATACATGCCTGTGCTCATCTGCAATAATGGTGGCGAACACCTTAGGCGCAATTTGATGCCGTTCAAGACTAGTAAAAATTTCTTCAATCCAACCTTCACCGATGAGATTAAGCAGCATAATAGCCACTTTGGGGCATTCTTCGTTGCGAATAAAGTCGCAAATTAACTCAATATTTTCATTGTAAGCAGGTGGAAAGGCATAAGGATCGCTTAAGAGATAAACAATTTTAGTAAAGACCATGCCATGAAAAATCTCATCCAAGAGTTGTGTATGCAAACGCTGTTTAAACTCGGGTGAAGACATTTTAGCTTCAAATTTTAAAGGGACTTGAATGGCGAGAACTTCGAGTTGTGCTAAAAGAGAAAAGGTATAAATGTAAAGTAGTTTGTTATGTTTTAATTCAAAAGGTAAACCATCTTTAAAAAGTTCATCCATTCTAGTTTGAATCAGTTCCTTTTCTTCCTCAGTAATTTGCTGCCAACCTTCAAGAATCCATTTTTCAGAACCCCAAGAAGGTCTTAATACATCATGTAACTCGCGCATCATCTAATCCTTAAAAATTTTGGAGATAATAACTACTGCCAACTGGACTGGTCAAGCAATTATAGCGCCTGTTGCCGGGTCTGTCTTATTAAAGACGCTATTGTGCTATAAAGGAGCATAACCATGTGATAATAAAAGATTATTTATGAGGAGTTGTTGAATCAATATAAGGATAATGTTACTTTTTAAGTAATATTTCGTTCATATCGTGTACATGGAGTTCTGATTGAAAAAAACGGTACTACATGTTGCCTTGTTTTCTTTAGCCCTACCCTTATCTGCTTTTGCATTAGGGCTGGGCGATATGAAAATTCAGTCAGCATTAGATCAACCATTTAAAGCTGAAATCGAATTAGTCGATGTTGGCGACTCTCCATTAAGCGGAGTTCGCGTTAATCTAGCCGATTTAGCGAACTTCGAACGCGTAGGAATTGAACGTTCTCCTATCGTTTCTTTATTATTTTTTAGTATCGATAAAAATGAAGAAGGGAAACCCGTCATTAAAGTCTTTTCTCAAGAGCGTATGACTGAACCTTTTATGGAGATTGTGGTCGATGTGGCCTGGCCTGATGGTCAACTCTTTAAAGCCTATACCATATTACTTGACCCTCCGGGATATCATTTAACCGCTAACCAAATTGCACCCAAAGGGATTCATGTTAAAAAGCACCACAGAAAACAATACAGCAATGAACCTGGAGTTATTGATAAAACGATTATATCGACAGTGGATCATACAACCACTGCTGAACCTATTGAGGGTAGAGGTAAGAGCACTTATGGTCCTACAATACTCAATGAAAACATTTGGCAAATTGCTCAACGTTATAAGAGTGCGGATGTCATTTTACCGCAGGTCGTCTTAGCGATAGTAGGCGCTAATCCAGGTGCTTTCACCGATGGTAATTTAAATGGACTGAAAGTGGGTGTGCGTTTAAATATTCCCGCAAGCGCACAAATTCAAGAAGTCCCCATAGGTTCAGTGAACGAAGAAGTAGCAGCACATGATACTGCATGGAATGAGAAAACCGCCATTCAACATGTGATTGCTCCACCTTATATAGGTGCGAAAGCAGTGGTAGAGCCTGAGCCTGCGCTCATTTCTGAGATTCCTGCAGCACCTAAATTCACCTCCGGTGCTAGCTCGACGTCGCAACTTATTCTAAATGGCAACTTGGTAACGCCATTGAATAACAAGGGACAAATAGATCCGAATAAGAAAATGCAGATTGAAGACCAGGATGCTAAGACCAAAGCGGAAATAGCCATCACGACCGCAGCCATTGAGTCTGTGCGCGAGTCTAATTCTTTACTGATGGATCAATTGAAGCTTCTTCAAGATCAGAATAAAAAATTACAAGATCAACTGGCAAAACGTGATAACGAAATGGAAGCCATTCGTAATCAAATGCAAGTGTTGATGAAAGAACGTTTAGCAATCGCATCACAAGCTAGTACAAAACCGCCTACAGAAGAAGCTCCTAATTTCTTATTGTTCTTTATCTTATTGGCACTGGTATCTGGAGGTACGGCCTTTGCCTTCATGTATTTCCGCCGTCGTGAATTAGCTAAGAGCGAGTCTCCTTATTTAACCTCCTCTGTGCCATTAAAAGAGCCTGTTGAATCAGAAGAAGACAAAACTGAAAACAAAGAAAGTACAGATACTAATGGCGATAATACACCCATGCTTTCTGCTAAGCCTTTATTAGAAGCCAAGCCAGTGGTCGAAGAAACCAAACCAGTGGTCGAAGAAGTCAAACCAGTGGTCGAAGAAGTCAAACCAGTGGTCGAAGAAGTCAAACCAGTGGTCGAAGAAGTCAAGCCAGTGGTCGAAGAAGTCAAGCCAGTGATTGAAGAAGTCAAACCAGTAGTTGAAGAAGTCAAACCAGTAGTTGAAGAAGTCAAACCAGTGGTCGAAGAAGTCAAACCAATGGTTGAAGAAGTCAAACCAGTGGTTGAAGAAGCCAAACCAGTGGTTGAAGAAGTCAAACCAGTGGTTGAAGAAGCCAAACCAGTGGTTGAAGAAGCCAAACCTGAAGACGCTAAACCCAAAACGGTAATGGACAACTTTACTTCCATCGTTGAAAAGTTAAAATCAGGAGCAGAAATTCCTGAAAAAAATGATGCACAGAAATCGGAAGTGGATGTTGATAAACTTAAATCCACTGTAGAAAATATAAATTTCACTGAACCTACTGAAATTGAACCCCAGATTTTTATTGAAGAAACAAAAAATCTAACCGAAGAACCTAAGGACTCATCTCCTGTAATTGCTGAAGAAGTAGACTTTTTCAAAGCGCAGGTACCAATAGAGGATAATTCTATAACAGAAGATCCGGTTATTCCTGTGGAAAGTGATATTGAATTTGAAAAAGTAGATCAGGCTAAAGAGCATATTCAAATTCAGAAAAAACCTGAGCCAGCAGATGATAGCGAAAACCATATTCAATTTGAAGCCACTACCAAAGAAGAAATTCAGACTAAGCCTGTTCAACCGGCACCCTCTGATGAAGTAGATCAAGACGATGACTCTTTTATTGAGTTTGATACGGATTTCACTAGCGATACTACTGAAAAAGCAAATATTTTCGATGAAAGTAATCGTTCTCCTGAACAAGATGAAGAGTTATTGGAATTTGAAACTGGCTTACATGAAGGGATAGAAGAGAAGCCTAAAGTGAAAATTAAAGACGATGAAGAGGAAGATAATGGTATAGAGTTCACAACTTACAGTTTAGATGTGGATGAGGATGAGGACGATTTTCTGAAAGATTTTAAAGATGACGACTTACCGGAGGTCGATTTGGATAATACTTCTGCAGAATCCACAGAAAGCGCACCGACTAGTCCTTTAAAAAGTGAAAAAGCCTTAGACACTCTTTTGGCTTTAGCAAAAACTTACCTAGGCATGGATGATTTCGAATCCGCTAGACACTCTTTAGAAGAAGTTCAGCAATACGGAAATACTACTCAGAAAGAAGAAGCTACCCGTTTATTGGCAGAAATTAAGGACAAATAACTTAGCGAAATACATCCTTGTCATTCCAGCGCAGGCGGGAATGACAAATGGCATGGAATCAATTCACTAAAACGCTAGACAAAACAAAGAGGGTATTATAAATTGACCCTTTTATCAGGAAAAATCGATGCGTATTGCCTTAGTGGTTGAATACGATGGCAGCCAATACCATGGCTGGCAAGCGCAAACAGGCTTGTATACGGTTCAACATGCTGTCGAACATGCCTTATCTAAAGTGGCTGATAGCACCATCTCTGTAGTCTGTGCCGGAAGAACGGACACGGGAGTACATGCTACGAATCAGGTTATTCATTTTGATTGTGAAAAAGTCCGTACTATACGGGCTTGGATTCATGGGGCCAACTCTTATTTACCCAAAGACATCTGTGTCAAATGGGGAAAAGAAATGCCGGAAAGTTTCCATGCACGTTATTCCGCGACTGCGCGCCGTTACCGTTATGTCATTTATAATGGGCCTATAAGACCGGCTTTGCTGAGAAGTAATGTGACCTGGCAGTATAGACAACTGGATCATCGGCTGATGCATGAAGCAGCACAAAAACTATTGGGAGAAAATGATTTTACGTCTTTCCGCTCAGTAGAATGTCAATCCAAAACTCCTATGCGTAACATTCATCACATCCAGGTGACTCGTTCTGGGGAATTAGTAATAATTGATATTGCAGCTAATGCCTTTCTACATCATATGGTGAGAAACATTGCCGGAGTGCTTATTGCTGTAGGTTCATCCAAACATCCAGTGGGTTGGGTTGATGAGATATTGCAGGCCAAAGATAGAAAGTTAGGTGCAGAAACAGCCCCAGCCTATGGGCTTTACCTCGTACAAGTGACTTATCCGCAAGAATTTGTAATTTTACAAAGTAATCTTGGACCCTTATTCCTTGGGGAGAAATAATTGAAGCCAAGTAGGATACGCGTAAAAATGTGTGGTATGACGCGAATTGAAGACGTACACCACGCAGTGAGTTTAGGGGTAGATGCCATAGGCATGATTTTTTACCCCAAAAGTCCCAGGCATATCTCTATCGCACAAGCTAAAAAACTAACCCAAGATCTTCCTGGCTTTGTCGATGCTGTAGCTGTAGTGGTGAATCCAGAGAAGGAATTTGTAGAGGATATTATTGCTGAGCTTCCTATACAGTTTATTCAATTTCATGGTGAGGAAAGCCCAGAATTTTGTGAGCAATTTGCTAAACCCTTTATTAAAGTGATTCAGCCAATGTCCACGGACCACATACAACATAGTGTAAAAGAATATGCAGCAGCCCAAGCCCTGCTTTTTGATACTCCATCTAATCAAAAAGGTGGTACTGGGCAGAGTTTCAATTGGCGACTTATACCGAAGAATTTATCTAAACCTTATTTTTTGGCAGGGGGCTTAAATGAAAGCAATATATTGCAAGCTCTGCAAAGCTGTAATCCGTATGCAGTGGATATCAATAGTGGGGTTGAATCTTTGCCCGGAATCAAAGATCCGCTTAAAATGAGTCGCTTTATGCAGGTATTAGGGGAATATAATGAGTAAAAAAGATCTTCCAGATGCACAAGGACATTTTGGTCCTTATGGTGGGATGTTTGTTGCAGATACCTTAGTGCATGCTATTAAACAATTGGAAAAAGCGTATAACCAATACCGCAATGATCCTGATTTTTTAGCCGAACTCCATTTGGAAATGAAGGATTACGTAGGCAGACCCAATCCTTTATATCATGCAGCTCGATTGAGTAAAGACTTGGGTGGGGCTCAAATTTATTTAAAACGAGAAGATTTAAATCACACAGGTGCTCATAAGATCAACAACACTATTGGTCAAGCTTTATTAGCTAAACGGATGGGTAAAACCCGAATAATCGCAGAAACGGGAGCAGGACAGCACGGTGTAGCTTCCGCAACCGTTGCGGCAAAGTATGGTTTTGAATGTGTTGTGTACATGGGGTCGGAAGATATTAAACGTCAAGCCAGCAATGTGTATCGAATGAAATTGTTGGGAGCAGAAGTAGTACCCGTTACGTCAGGATCAAAAACTTTAAAGGACGCGTTAAACGAAGCCATGCGAGATTGGGTTAGCAATGTAGACAATACCTTTTACATCATAGGTACTGTTGCCGGACCGCATCCTTACCCAGCTATGGTAAGAGATTTTCAAGCTATTATTGGCACGGAAGCTCGTGCTCAATGCTTAGAAAAAACTGGCCGTTTACCTGATGCGCTTGTGGCTTGCGTTGGGGGCGGTTCTAATGCCATGGGTCTATTTTATCCTTTCCTTGACGATGATAATGTTGCTATTTATGGAGTTGAAGCAGGGGGCAAAGGTTTAGCTTCCGGCGAGCATTCTGCCTCGTTAACGGCAGGAAAACCTGGGGTATTGCATGGCAACCGTACTTATTTGCTCTGTGATGAATTTGGGCAAATCAAAGATACTCATTCCATTTCCGCGGGCTTAGATTATCCTGGGGTTGGACCGGAGCATGCCTATCTTAAAGACAGTGGTCGCGTTAGCTATGAGGTTATCAATGATGATGAAGCCTTAGACGCTTTTCGTACTTTAACTGCTACTGAGGGCATCATTCCTGCCTTAGAATCAAGTCATGCTGTGGCTTATGCGATGAAACTGGCTAAAACGATGACGCCTGAACAAACAATTATTGTGAATTTATCTGGAAGGGGTGATAAAGACATGCATACTATCGCTTCAATCGATGGGATTACTGTATGAACAGAATTGAAAGAACATTGTCACAACTGAAAGCTAGCGGTAAAAAAATGTTAAGCCCATACCTTACTGCGGGAGATCCACATCCAGAGATGACGGTTGCATTGATGCATGAGCTGGTAAAAGGCGGAGCCAATATTTTAGAAATAGGTATTCCCTTTTCAGATCCTATGGCTGAAGGTCCGGTGATTCAACATGCTATGGAACGAGCGCTTGCCCATGGTGTGCATTGCGACCAAGTATTAAAAATGGTCAAAACCTTTAGACAAGAGGATCAGGAAACACCCATCGTGATTATGGGTTATGTCAATCCTATTGAGCAATATGGCTATGAACGTTTCGCACAAGCTGCCAGTGAAGCAGGGGTGGATGGCACTATATTGGTTGATTTACCGCCTGAAGAAAGTGTGGAAATCAAACCTATTTGGGATAAATACCAACTTTGTAGTATCTATTTATGTTCCCCAACCACCAGTGATGATCGCATAGCTCTTATTAATCAATATGCTAAAGGATATATCTATTATGTCTCTTTAAAAGGGGTTACCGGAGCAGATTCTTTGAATATGCAAAGCTTAAAAGACCAATATCAACAAAGAAAGTCGCAAATTCAATTGCCGCTGATGGTGGGTTTTGGTATAAAAACTCCTGAAATTGCTGCAGAAGTGGCCGCCTATGCTGATGGGGTCATAGTAGGTGCTGCTTTAATCAATCAAATTTTTGAAGCCTATTCAACTCAGCAAGATAGCTTACAAGCCGCTGCCGCCTTAATCAGTTCAATGCGTCAGGCAATGGATACTAACGGAAAACGATAATGACAGAATTACTTGAAAAACGCGCCCATTTTATTAGGCAATTGATTACAGATGAGCTGGCTTCTGGCAAGCATCAATCAGTAGTTACTCGCTTTCCTCCCGAACCGAACGGGTATTTGCATGTAGGTCATGCGAAATCCATTTGTTTGAATTTCGGTCTTGCTGAAGAATTTAGCGGAAAATGTTTTCTTCGTTTCGACGATACCAATCCTATGAAAGAAGAAGACGAATACGTTAAAGCCATTATAGATGATGTTCGCTGGTTAGGATTTGAATGGTGCGACATGACCCATTCCTCGGATTATTACCAAGAATTATATGATTTAGCAGTTTTGCTAATCCAAAAAGATCTGGCTTATGTCGATAGTTTAACTATGGATGAAATTCGTGCTTATCGCGGTACTTTGCAAGAACCAGGAAAAGAAAGTCCTTACCGCAATCGTCCCACTGCTGAAAGTTTAGATTTGTTTGCACGCATGAAAGCAGGGGAGTTTCCTGATGGAGCTCATGTGGTTCGCGCAAAAATTGACATGAAGTCTGGTAATGTAAACATGCGTGATCCAGTTATTTATCGTATTCGTCATGCACATCATCAACGCACAGGTGATGCTTGGTGCATTTATCCGATGTATGATTACGCGCATCCTATTTCAGATGCATTGGAAAAAATTACGCATTCTTTGTGTACATTAGAATTCCAAGATCACCGTCCCTTGTATGATTGGTTAGTGGATAATCTTCCCTTACCAGCAAAACCCATACAGACTGAGTTTGCCCGTTTAAACTTATCACATACGGTTACCTCCAAACGTAAATTACGTGAGCTGGTTGAGAAAAAGGTAGTAAGTGGCTGGGATGATCCGCGTTTACCGACTTTAAGAGGTATGCGTAAAAGAGGGTATCCCCCAGCAGCGATTCGTCAATTTTGTGAAATGATTGGGATTTCTCGCAGTGATTCAGTCATTGATATGTCTTTACTGGAAGAATGTGTGCGTGCGGAGTTCAATAAAACCGCCAAAAGAGCGTTGTGTGTAATGGACCCGGTAAAAGTGGTTATTGAAAATTATCCTCAGGGTAAAGTGGAAGAATTACAAGTTTCCTACAATCCCCAGGATCCTGATTCTGCAAAACGAACGATGCCATTTTCTCGAGAATTATATATTGAACGATCTGATTTTATGGAAAATCCACCAAGTAAATATTTTCGTTTAGCTCCCGGAGCTGAGGTTCGTCTTCGTCATGCTTATGTCATTAAATGCAATGAGGTAGTGCGTAATGAGCAAGGTGACATTGTGGAGTTACGTTGTACTTATGATGAAAATACCTTAGGTAAAAACCCTGAAGATCGTAAAATCAAAGGGGTTATTCATTGGGTGTCTTGTGAACAAGCTTATCCTGTGACTATTTATCAATACGATCGTTTATTTAACGATCCTAACCCTGCACGCGAAGACGATTTCTTCCAGTTTCTTAATAAAGATTCGATGCAAACGCTGAAGGGGTATTGTGAACCTGCGTTGGCCAAACAGAAATTAGGTGAGGTATTCCAATTTGAGCGTTTGGGATATTACTGCGTGAACACAGTCGAAGAAGGGGTAGGAGTAACTGCATATCATCGTGTAGTTGATCTGAAAGACACTTGGGCTAAAGTCAGTTGAGGAAGTATTATGTTGCAGATCTATAATTCTCTAACTCGTACCAAAGAAGAGTTTGTCCCGATTACTCCTGGTAAAATTGGCATCTATGTCTGTGGTATCACGGTTTATGATCTTTGCCATTTAGGGCATGCGCGCTCCATGGTTTCTTTCGATGTTATTGTGCGTTATCTACGGTCGCAAGGTTTTGCGGTAACGTATGTCCGTAATATTACCGATATTGATGACAAAATTATTACTAGGGCTAATGAGCGTGGGGTCAGCATTGATGCTTTAACGCAGCAATACATTGCTTCGATGGATGAAGATGCAGCTGCATTAAAGATCTTACCCCCTGATTTGGAGCCACGGGCAACTGGACACATTGATACTATTATCCAACTCATTCAACGTTTATTGGATAAGGGTGTTGCTTATGTGAGTGACAATGGCGATGTCTGCTATCAAGTTGATTCTTTTGCTGATTATGGCAAATTGTCACATAAAGATTTGGAAGGTTTAGTGTCAGGCGCGCGCGTTGAAATCGTGAAAGAGAAACGCTCTCCTTTAGATTTCGTTTTGTGGAAAAAAGCCAAAGCGAATGAACCCAGCTGGCCTTCCCCTTGGGGTGAAGGACGTCCAGGATGGCATATTGAGTGTTCAGCAATGGCTATGCATGAATTGGGTGAGCAGTTTGATATTCATGGCGGCGGTTTGGATTTACAATTCCCGCATCATGAAAATGAAATCGCGCAAAGCGAAGCAGCAACCGATAAGCCTTTTGCAAATTATTGGATGCATGTGGGCATGTTGCAGGTCAATAATGAAAAAATGTCCAAATCGACAGGTAATTTTTTCACTATTGCTGATGTATTAAAAGATCATAATCCTGAAGTGATTCGCTACTTTTTATTGAGCAGTCATTATCGTAGTTCGTTAAATTATTCAGAAGATAATCTTATTAATGCTAAAAAAGCCTTATTACGATTGTATCAGTCTATTAAAGAGGTGAAAGTAGATGTTAAATCAGAGTTGGAGCAGCAATGGGTAGAGAAGTTTACCCAGGCAATGAATGATGATTTCAACACACCTATCGCTTTAGCCGTCTTATTTGAAATGAGTCATGAATTAAATAAAACTAATTCTCCAACTTTAGCTGCTACCTTAAAACATTTAGCCGGTATTATGGGCTTTTTACAAGAGGACCCAGAAGCTTTCTTGCAATCCGGTTCTGAGGTCGATAAATCTCACATAGAGCAGTTAATTTCGGAAAGGCTGCAAGCCAAGAAAGAGAAAAATTGGGCAAGAGCGGATCAAATTCGCGCGGACTTATTAGCTCAAGGCATAGAACTAGAAGATGGTGCTCAAGGCACTACTTGGAGAGCAGTAGCAAAATAATCCTATGCGATGTATACCGCGAATTTAAATACAGCTTTGTAGGTTGGGTCGCGACCCAACATAGCCATATCATCCTCGCACAAGATCCTTATGTTGGGTCATGACCCAACCTACTTTGGCTAAATCGATTTACATAAATTCAGCTTTGTAGGTTGGGTCGCGACCCAACATAGCCATATCATCCTCGCACAAGATCCTTATGTTGGGTCATGACCCAACCTACTTTGGTTAAATGGATTTACATAAATTCAGCTTTGTAGGTTGGGTCGCGACCCAACATAGCCATATCAACCTCGCACAAGATCCTTATGTTGGGTCATGACCCAACCTACTTTGGCTAAATCGATTTACATAAATTCAGCCTTGTAGGTTGGGTCGCGACCCAACATAGCCATATCAACCTCGCACAAGATCCTTATGTTGGGTCATGACCCAACCTACTTTGGTTAAATGGATTTACATAAATTCAGCTTTGTAGGTTGGGTCGCGACCCAACATAGCCAAATCATCCTCGCACAAGGTCCTTATGTTGGGTCATGACCCAACCTACTTTGGTTAAATGGATTTACATAAATCTAGGTTTATACGATTTTTCCGAACAAGCGGCTTTTTCATTCAGCAAAAACATCTCTTTTGCTACAACTAGATTATTATACAAAGTGGCGGCAGCGGCAGCATTGAGGGCTCCTACGCCATTTCCCACAAGCCCTAGGGACACACCATAATTATTAATTAATTCATAATAAAATTGTCCAGCCTCCGTTTTAGCAATAGGCATACAGCCAGCTCCGCCGCGAGTAGTATTCAAAAGGAAACGAGCTAAATTACGAATTTCTTCAATAACCACATCCGGATCACTTAAACCGAATAGTTCTACTGGGGTAAAAATATTCGTATTGATGTGATAAGGTTCAAGAATGATAATAAGTTGTTTAAAAAGTGGATCAGTTTTTTCTTTATAATTTAATTCAAATTTCATTTTTACATCCTTGCTCAAACAGTTATAGGCAAAAGCAAGGTTTTGTATAATATTCACCCGATAGAGTCAAGGAAAATAAAGTTAATTCTCTGTGGTAACACGTAGGATTTCAGCTAAAGAGGTATCACCGGCTAAAACACGTTTAAAACCATCTTCGCGAATACTTGGTGTGGTGGGGCGTATATATTCTTCAATGGCTTGAATACTTTCTTGTCTATGAATCATTCCGCGTAAATTTTCATCGATGGTAATGATCTCATAAATTCCCGTACGGCCTTTATAGCCCAAATGGTTACAAAAATCACAACCCTTAGGTTCAAAGACTTGCGAAATATCTGTATCAACGCTAAGTCCCATCAATTCCTTTTCATCATCGCGCAATTGATGCGGTGTTTTACACTGAGAACATAATTTACGAACTAAACGCTGGGCTATTAAACCAATCACACTGGAGGATAATAAAAAGGATTCTACACCGATATCGATTAATCGAGTCAAAGCACCTAAGGCGGTGTTGGTGTGCAAAGTGGATAACACCAAGTGACCTGTTAAACTGGCCTGCACTGCAATTTCTGCTGTTTCAAAATCGCGAATCTCTCCAATCATGACTACATCG
>SCSO01000474.1 GCA_004297865.1 Legionella sp. | reverse complement strand
ATGGGTACCTTTCTATGTAATTGTTTGCATAGGGGGTACAAAGATGGCTACCGTATGGAGATGGATATTGGCAGTAACGTTAGCATTTATGATTTTGACACCTGCAACTATAGCAAAGTTCATATGACTTCATACTAATGCTTGACAACCATGGTTCAATATAATATAAAAAGTGAGGACTTATTGAGCTTATGTTTTATCAAAGAACGAGGTGGTTGCTTGTCATTTCAGGGTACTGAATTTACACCAGCGATGCGAAAAATGGTCGTAAACGTTAAGCATTTTTTTGATTACTGCAAGTCAAATCCAACCGCGTTGGAACAACCTGCAAGCCGTCTTGCGGCTTCTGCTCTCGATATAAGTGAATCCACGGTTAAAGTTATAATGGCAAATTTTAGCAAAAAGGGTGATGACGGACTCTATTGGAGTAACTTCAGTGGGCGTGGGCGACCGAGTTATGCTTTAGAATCTGGCATAGAGCCACTTGTCCGACAATTCATTCGTCATGCCAACAAAAATGGCGAACAGGTTAATACAGAGATCATCCGTAGGTTTTTGCGAGAAGAATTGCACTGTGATGTTGCCCACACAACTCTATGGCGAACTTTATTCAGATGGGGTTTTGAGTTTGGGAGCGGGATTCGATCTGCACAACTAAAGGAAAGTGATCGCATTATAATACAAAGAAGGCAATACCTAAGGCACAAGCTTGCTAATCGCAGTACTGATGGAAATACACATCGTCCTGAAGTCTACCTTGATGAATCCTATATCAATAAAAACCACTCAAATGATAACACGTGGTATTCTAAGGAAGATGGTATAATCTTAGGCAAACCAACCGGAAAAGGAGATCGTCTTATTATAGTTCATGCAATTACGAAAGATGGATGGGTCCCCGATACAAAACTGGTTTTTAAAGCCTCCAAGAAGGCGGGTGATTACCATACAAACATGAATTGGGGAACTTTTTCGGAGTGGTTTCAAGAAAAACTGCTCAAGAATATTCCAGATAACTCGTTGATCATAATGGATAATGCTCCCTATCACAATGTCCTTGTAGAAGAAGCTTTTCCTAAAAAAAATCATTCTGTGAAGAGATTGCGAGAGTGGTTATTGCATAATGAGATTCCCTGGACAAAAGATATGCTGAAGGAGGAGCTTTATGAACTATGTAGCCGGTTTTCACCGAAGCCAGAGTTTCTCATTGATAGCATTGCCTGTAAACATGGACATTCCATTTTACGTACCCCACCTTATCACCCTGAGTTGCAGCCTATTGAAATTTGCTGGGCAGTTGTAAAAAATCATGTAGCACTGCATAATGACTTTACTATGAAAAAAGTATGGATGTTGCTCGAAGAGGGATTTGAAAAGATCACGGCAGAGACGTGTCAAGAATTTATCAAAAAAGTGAGACAGCAAGAAGATGACTTTTGGGCTGAGGACATGGATCAGTAAAATGTAATAATACAAAATGACGAGTACGAAGTCATATGAACTTTGCTATAAT
>SCSO01000473.1 GCA_004297865.1 Legionella sp. | reverse complement strand
ATTTAAAGGCCGGATTTCTGCAGTGACCAGTTTTGGTATCTTTGTGGAATTGGATGAGATTTATGTGGAAGGATTGGTCCATGTGACCTCTTTAAAAAATGATTATTACACCTATGATGCGGTGAAACATCGCTTAATTGGCTCACGAGGCGGGAATGTTTATCGTTTAGGTGATAAAATGACCGTGTTAGTAGCTCGCGTCGATTTAGATGAACGCAAAATAGATTTTGAACCTGCGGAGGAAGAAGTTAGCAATGAGTGAGCAGTATGTTTATGGGGTACACGCCGTATCAGCCTTGTTATCTAATCCTCATCGGGTAGTCAAAACGCTTTATGTCAGTCAAGAACGCGTTGATAAAAAAGTACAAACTATTCTCGATAAAGCCGCAGAAAAGCATATTCCTGTTGAACAGTTAAGTTCAGCAAAAATGAATCAACGATTTGCTGAATTTACTCATCAAGGAGTCGTCGCTAAAGCTCAAGCTTTAACCGATTTTGTCGAAGCCGATTTACCACACTTACTTTCTTCCAGCAAAAACCCGGGCCTAGTTTTAATTCTCGATGGCGTCACAGATCCTCACAATTTAGGGGCTTGTTTACGCTCAGCGGATGCGACTGGGGTGGATTTTGTGATTATTCCTAAGGATAAAAGTGCTGGCATTACTCCTGTAGTCAGTAAAGTCGCATGTGGTGCTGCTGAATCTATTCCTGTGGTGCGAGTGACTAATTTAGTCCGTGCGATGGAAATATTAAAAGAAGCTGGCGTATGGATTTATGGTGCTGCAGGAGAGGCCAATCAATCTCTATATTCCGTAGATTGCACAGGCACAGTCGCCATTGCCATGGGCGCTGAGGGTGAAGGCTTGCGCCGTTTAACTCGCGATCATTGTGATGGGCTCTTTGCTTTACCGATGTTAGGCAGTGTAGACAGTCTAAATGTTTCGGTAGCAACTGGTGTCTCTTTGTATGAGGTAGTGAGACAACGGCAAGGAAAAAACAATGAGTGAATTAAAAATCAAAGCAGCACAAGCCGCTTTAGCTTACATTGAAGACAATATCGTAGTTGGCGTAGGTACCGGCTCCACGGTGAATTGCTTTATTAAAGAACTCGCACGGATCAAACATCGTATTGATGCCTGTGTATCTAGTTCAAAAGCCACCGAAGCTTTATTACGTGCCGAAGGCATTCCTGTCATCGATTTAAATGCGGTCCAAGATTTGCTAATTTACATTGATGGTGCCGATGAAGTGACCGCACGTGGTGAAATGATTAAAGGCGGTGGTGGCGCTCTCACCCGCGAAAAGATTGTAGCCTCCGTCGCTAAACAATTTATTTGCATTGTAGATGAATCAAAAGTGGTGAATCATTTAGGCGCATTCCCCATTGCTGTAGAAGTGATTCCCATGGCTCGAAGCTTTGTAGCACGCGAATTAGTCAAGCTGGGTGGAGATCCCGAATATCGTGAGGGATTTGTCACCGATAATGGGAATATCATTCTTGATCTCTATCATTTAGAGATTAACAATGCCCTCACTTTCGAAGACAATATTAATAAGATCCCGGGTGTGGTGGAAAACGGTTTATTTGCACATCGTTTAGCCGATAAAATATTGGTAGCATCACCCGAAGGTGTGCGTGAATTGAAATAAATTGCTATAGTGATCAATGTATTAGTTTAATGGATAGGCCTTTAAAATGGATGAACATAAAATATTTGTAAATCGCATCATCAACTTGAAAAAAATTAAGATGATTGGTGTGGATATGGATCATACTTTGATTCGTTATAATTCCGAGAATTTTGAAGGTTTAGTTTATCAACTGATCATTGAAAAACTTATCGAAGTCAAACATTATCCTGAAAGCATTAGAAAATTAAAATTTAATTTCCATGATGCCATTCGCGGTTTAGTGATTGATGGTAAAAATGGCAATATACTTAAACTCAGTCGTTATGGCGCAATTCGTCTCAGTTATCACGGCACGCGCCCCATTCATTTCAACGATCAACAAAAAATTTATCGTAGTACCTATGTGGATTTAGGTGATCCCAACTACATGGCTATTGATACTTCTTTTTCAATCGCCTTTTGCGTACTCTTCGGGCAGCTCATTGATTTGAAGGATGAATTTCCCGATCAAATGCCTAATTACTCTTCCATTGCCTTGGATGTCCAATATTGTGTGGATAAGGTTCATTCCGAAGGCCAATTAAAAGGGATTATCAGTAAAAACTTAGAGAATTTTGTTATTAAAGAAAAAGCCGTTGTGGATGGATTAAAACATTTTATCCGTCATGAAAAGAGAATTTTTATTCTCACGAATTCGGATTATTCCTACACCAAACTTTTGTTAGATTATGCCATCACCCCTTTTCTGGATAAAGGTGAAACGTGGCAAGATCTTTTTGAGTACGTGATCACACTAGCGAATAAACCTCGCTTTTTCTATGACAACATGCGTTTTCTTGCTATCGATCCACAAACCGGAAGTATGACCAACACTCAAGGTGCAATTACTCCAGGCGTTTATCAAGGCGGCAATGCGAAAAAGTTTACTGAAGATTTGCAGCTTGGCGGCGATGAAATTCTATATATTGGCGATCATATTTACGGCGATATCTTACGCTTAAAGAAAGATTGTAACTGGCGCACCGCTTTAGTGGTTGAGGAATTGGGCCAAGAAATTGCAGCGCAACGCAAAGCTTTGCCTACCGAGAAAAAAATTGTAGAAACGATGAATATTAAAAAAGCTTTGGAACAAAAGTACGTCAAAATTTGCACTCAGAGTATTGATGAATCTTCCCAAGCGTATGACAAAGAGATTCATGATTTACAAATTGAAATTTCCACTCTCGATTTAAAAATTTCTAAATTATTACAAGAGCAACACGCTTTTTATAATCCTAGATGGGAGCGTGTTTTTCGTGCCGGAGCAGAAGAAAGCTATTTTGCTTATCAAGTCGATCGTTTTGCTTGTATTTATATGGAAAAATTGTCTGATTTCTTAGAACACTCACCCATCACTTATTTCCGAGCAAACCGCCGTTCGTTAGCTCATGATATCGATATCACTTAGGAGTCTTGCATGAATGAAATGGACGTCTTAGATGTATTTTATGATGAGTTACGAGCAGAAGGTACCACTCGCGAAAATTTGTTTATTAGTCTTGATGAATCAGTGGTGGCAAAACTAACCCATAAATTAAAGCAGGAAGTTACCTTAGAACAATTGCACAAATTAGCCGACATTTGTATTGCTAATGAATGGTTAGAACGTACTACTGCAGATCCTGCTTATAAATATTTGTCATTGACTGCTGCGGGTTTGCAAATGGCCGTTGAATATCAATATAAAGTGCGCAACAAAACTTAAAGTAAATTTCTTTTTCTTAAGTTTTTCTTAAGCTTTGCTCTATATACTTGACTTGCAAGAATAGGGAGCAAAAAAATGCGCGTTTTAATTGTCGAAGACAATGCTTTTAATGCATTTTGTTTACGTCGTTTGTTAGAGTCCACTATAGCGATGCTATCGGTGACTATAGTGAGCAATAGTCAGGCTGCTTTAACACTGATGCAACAGCAATTACCTGACTTAGTGATCATCGATGGTGATTTGGGGCAGGTTAGCGAAATACAATACAACGGCCCTATACTCGCTGACATTCTCATCCAAAAATACCCGCAACTACCCATCATTGCGTGGTCCAATTCCGCATCTATGGTACAAGCCTTTGCGCATGTATTTAAACATCATCAGCGCTCACTGAATCAATACAATTGTTGGTCTAAGATGGTCAATGCTGAAAGCATCTTACAAACTTGGACACATTATTTCGGTGAATCCATGAGTGATAATAAAGCTCTGAATTACGGTGCTAGTGCGCGCGCTTGCTAATTAATGAGCGTCATCCCAATTCTTTCCTACCCCTATGGATACCAGTAAGGGTACGGAAAGTTGTACGGTTTCTTCCATGATCTGCCGAATTACCCCTGTACAAGATTCTATTGCGTCCTTATCCACTTCAAAGACTAATTCATCGTGCACTTGCATGATCATTTTTGCAGACGGATTCGTTTGAGCATTCTGCCAATGCGCTAAAGCAATCATGGATTTTTTAATGATATCTGCAGCTGTTCCTTGCATAGGTGCATTAATTGCTGCTCGTTCAGATGCTTTTCGCCGCATCATATTACTGGCATTGATTTCTGGAAGATACAAACGTCGACCAAACAAAGTTTCCACATAGCCCGCTTGATGAGCTTGTTGGCGAGTGCGGTCCATGTATTCCAATACTTTGGGATAGCGTTGAAAATACATATCAATATAAGACTGCGCGTCGTGACGTTCAACACCAATTTGTTTGGCTAAACCGAAAGCGGACATGCCATAAATCAAACCAAAATTGACCGCTTTAGAACGTCTGCGATGTTCATTGGTTACTTCTTCCAGGGGCACTTGAAAAATTTCACTGGCAGTAGCGGCATGAATATCCCAGCCGTTTTGGAACGCCTTTAATAAATTGTCATCTTGAGATAAATGCGCCATGATGCGCAATTCAATTTGTGAATAATCCGCTGCTAAAAGGACTTTGCCTTCAGGGGCAATAAAAGCGGTGCGAATTAATCGTCCCTCTTCGCTGCGAATAGGGATATTTTGCAAATTCGGTTCTGTAGAAGACAAACGACCCGTGGCTGCAATCGCTTGGTTATAAGAAGTGTGCACTCGTTGAGTTTGCGGGTTAATTTTTTCCGGTAAAGTATCAATATAAGTGGAAACTAACTTGGTTAATCCACGATATTCCATGATCACAGCAGCTAACCTAAAATCATGGGCTAATTCCTGAAGCACTGATTCCGCAGTAGATGGTTGGCCTGTAGGTGTTTTTGCAATCACGGGTAATTTTTGTTCTTCAAATAAAATCTCTTGCAATTGTTTTGGTGAATTTAAATTAAACGGTCGACCAGCTAATTGCAAAGCTTCCGCTTCCAAACCGAGAATGCGTTCTTTTAAGCGTTTGCCATGTTCATGCAAAGTCGCCGGATCAATTAACACTCCTGTCCTTTCGATATCTGCTAACACCGTCAGCAAAGGCATTTCAATCTCATGAAACACGCGCTTTAATGATTCATCCAATTGAGGATATAAAGTCTGGTGCAATTGCAATGTCACATCGGCATCTTCAGCGGCATAGGCTGCAGCTGCAGCAACCGGAATTTGATCAAAACGTAATTGCTTGGCGCCCTTGCCTGCGACATCTTCATAACTTATGGTTTTATGACCGAGGTATTTCAAAGCCAAAGTATCCATATCATGACGATTAGCACTACTATTTAAAACATAGGATTCCAACATAGTGTCGTAAGCAATACCTTGTAAATTGATGCCATGATTTTTAAAGACTTCATAATCGTATTTAATATTTTGTCCTATTTTTTTAATCTCTGGATTTTCTAAAATAGGTTTTAAGGCCGTGAGCACTTCTTCCCGATTCAGCTGTTGCGAACCATCGGTATGAGTTAGCGGAATGTATGCGGGTTTACCCGATTCAATAGCAAAAGAAATGCCTACGATTTCTGCAAGCATCATATCCAAATGCGTAGTTTCAGTATCAAGACAAAAGACTTCGCATTGTTCTAGTTGATTTAACCAAGTATTTAATTGTTCGCTGCTGTTAATAATTTCAAACGTATTTTCTTCTAAAAACATCTCACCCTGAATCGGTCCACTACTTTTTGTTTCTTCTGCCGCCAACAGTTCTTTCAACCAAGTTTTAAATTCCAAATCACGTACTAGTTCAATAAGCTGTGCTTTGTCCACAGGCTGTGGTTGTAATTCAGTATGGGTTAAGGGCAATTCCAAATCGGTAACGATGGTGACTAATTTTTTACACAAGGGCAACTGTGGAATACTTTCACGCAAATACTCACCAATTTTGCCAGTAATGTCGTCCGCGTTTTGAATTAGATTATCTAAAGTTTTGTATTGAGTTAACCATTTCACTGCCGTTTTAGGGCCGCATTTGTTCACACCTGGGACATTATCCACGCTATCGCCAACTAAAGTCAGATAATCAATAATTTGTTCTGGCAGAATTCCAAATTTTTCCACAACGCCGGGAATGTCCATGCTGTAATTATTCATGGTATTGATTAAAGACACTTGATCATTGACTAATTGCGCCATGTCTTTATCACCAGTTGAAATAAGAACCGTCTTGCCATCCTTACTCGCTTGCACGGCTAGGGTGCCAATCACATCATCGGCTTCGACACCTTCTACGATTAATAAAGGCAAGCCCATGGCTTTTAATAACTGCATCAGCGGTTCAAATTGTGAGCTTAAATCATCAGGCATGGGAGGACGATGAGCTTTGTATTCGGGGTACCAATCATCTCTAAAGGTTTTGCCTTTGGCATCAAAAACCACAGCAATCTCTTCGGGCTGATAATCCTTAATCAATTTTTTGATCATATTGGCCACCCCATAGACTGCCCCCGTGGGCTGTCCTTTGGAGTTAGTTAAAGGGGGTAAGGCGTGGAATGCCCGAAAAAAATAAGATGATCCATCAATTAACACCAAAGGAGCGTTAGTCATTATTAAGCCTCTTGCTTTTCTAAGCGTTGTTCTAATTCGGCGACTTTATCGTTTAAAGTTTTAATGTTTTTGCGTAATAAAGGAATGCGATTTACCGCTAACTCATGTTTGATCGCTATTTCTTTAGGTCGCGCTGGGCTACCCAAATAGACTATACCCTCTTTTAAGTGTTTATTGGGTGGTACGCCAGTTCGTGCCGCAAGCACTACTCCGTCATCAATACGTACGTGATCGCTGACTCCCACATTGGCCGCAAACACCACATAATTCCCTGTAGTGGTACTGCCGGCAATGCCGGTAAAACCACAAAGAATATTATGCTTGCCTAATTTAACCGAATGCGCGACTTGTACTAAATTGTCAATTTTAGTCCCCTGACCAATGACTGTCGCCCCCATGGTTGCTCTATCAATGGAAGTATTTGATCCAATTTCCACATCGTCTTCAATAATGACTTTGCCACAATGTGGGATTTTATAATGTTGGCCATCCACTAAACGATATCCAAAGCCATCGGAGCCTATGACCGTTCCCGAATGGATGATGACTCGTGCACCTAGTTGGCAATTATCATAGATACTGACATGTGCATTAATGAAGGAATCATTGCCAATTTGCACGCTATCGCCAATATGTACATGGCTTTTAATGACGGTGTTATTACCAATAACTGAGCCCGCCTCAATGACCGTATACGGTCCAATCGACACGTTGTCACCTAATTGCACTCCTTCCCCCAAAACCACGGTAGGATGCACCCCGGGAGTGGGTTTTTTAGGTGGATTAAAATGCTCAATCAAACGAACAAAGGCTTTGAAAGGATGTGCGACTTTAATTAAAGGTTTGCCAGTAAATTCCACTGCTTCATGGACAAGAATAGCGGCTGCAGCTGAGGATTCCGCTATTTTTATTTTATCTTCACCTTCGGCATAAACCAAGGATCCAGGTACAATGTCGTCGATGGGTGATAAAGAAGAAATGCTGATGGCGCTTTCGCCAACGACAGATCCTTGGACCAAATTGGCGATTTCATGCAGGGAAATACTCATTCTTAACCTTATAATTTTTGCAAAATAGACTGATTATATACTCCTTAGACTGCATTTTCGAGCAAATCCGACCAAAGCAGTCCAGAATACCCCGCTACTCTAGAAAACTAACTGTAAATAGGGTATAAAATGAGTAGTGTAGCGTTTTTTTGGCGGCGAATTTAAGTCAGGAATTCAATTGAATCGAAAAGGAATTGGTATGCTAAAAAAAATAATTATTGCTGGTTTAGGTTCTCTCTTTACTTTCCAGGCCTTTGCTATAGAAGAGGTTTTTTCTGATGAAATTCCCCTGGTTTGGCAACCCATTATTACTCTCAGTGGCGGCCCAGCCTGGACTTCACCTGGTCTAGATCAGTTCACTTATAATAGTACCCTGATCCCATTGTTCCCAACTGAACATTACATCCCCAATTTCAAAACCCAGACCATCGGGACGGGCGAAATATTCTTCGGTTTACAACGAGTGATTTTTTCGGGAGCGACTGGGCAATTAGGTCTAGGTTTAGCAGGCGCTGTCGATCCTGAGGTTTCTGGGGTGGTAGACATCATTGGCGTGCCCAATGTTTATACTTACACCTACAATATTGAACATGCCCGTTTGGAGTTAAAGGGTAAGCTCATTGGTAACACCTACAGACTACAGCCTTATGCAAGTGCTAGTATGGGTATTGCGATGAATAGCACGCACAATTGGACACCCACTACAGCAAGCCCACTTTATCCATTAATGTGGTATAGCCCTGACTCAGTCGCAGCTTTCGCTTATACTTTAGGTGCTGGGTTACAGTTTGTCTTAAGCCCGCATTGGCAAGTGGGTGCAGGTTATGAGTTCGGTGATTTGGGTAAAAGTTATTTAGGCCCTGATGCAGCTACCGGTGTAGGCGGCATCACTTTGACGCATCTTTACGTGAATCAAGCCATATTTAGTTTGAGTTACGTTTATTCGTAACCATCTTTTTCGGACAAATAAAAGTAGCCTGTATTAGACGAAGTCGTAATACAGGCTACCATTTTTTTAATTGATATATTTTCTTAAAATTAACGCCGCATTCGAGCCACCGAAGGCAAAATGGTTGGATAACGCAATATCCACATTTTGAAAACGAGCTTCATTGGCAACATAATCCAAATCACAAACGGGATCAGGCTGATTTAGATTGATCGTCGGCAATAAGACATCATTTTTTAAACTTAAAGCCGTCGCAATAATTTCCATAGCTCCTGCAGCGCCTATCGCATGACCGGTCATGGCTTTTTGAGCGGTAATGGGTATTTGATAAGCTCGTTGCCCAAAGACCTGTTTTATGGTTTCCGTTTCGGTACTATCATTTAATTGTGTTCCCGTGCCATGTGCATTGATGTAATGCACATCATTCACTGATAAACGTGCATCGTCCAAGGCAGCAAAAATAGCGCGCGCCTGACCTTGAGAATTCGGAGCAGTAACATGAAACGCATCACAGCTAGTTCCCAACCCAATAATTTCAGCAATGATATTCGCACCACGGGCACGAGCATGTTCAAGTTCCTCAAGAATTAATACGCCGGCGCCATCAGCCATAATCATACCATCGCGCGTCAAATCAAAGGGACGACTGGCTTTAGTGGGTTCTTCATTGTAAGTCGACATCACTCGTAATTTACACCAACCCGCAATCATGGTTTCCCACAGTAAAGATTCTGTGCCACCACAAAGTGCTGTAGTTAAGCGACCATGAGCAATCTGTTGGTAAGCATTACCAATCGCTTCCGCGGAAGAAACACAGGCATTGGAAACAGTGGAATTAGGCCCGCCGAGTCCGAAAGCAATAGCAATATGATTGGCTACCGAGTTGGGCATCCCTCTAATGATGCTTAAAGCAGGCATTTTTTTCCAGGACTCTTTATAAAAGGTTTCATAGACCTTTTCTAATTCCGGTTGCCCACCTAAACTGGTTCCAATAAAAGTACCTGTATTTTGCAATTCTGTAGAACTCAATCCAGCGTTTTGAAGAGCGTGATGTGAACAATATAAGGCATACTGTGCTACTAAGGGAAAGCGCTTGCTTTTATTAAACTCTGGCAAATCATCTAAGCAAAGATCCGTGATTTCTCCAGCAATTTGTGTGGGATAAGGGCTGGGGTCAAAGGATTGAATGCGTTTAATGCCACATTCACCTTTTACAGCAGCATTCCAAAATTTATTAATTCCTGTTCCTATAGAAGAACAAATTTCCATGCCCGTTATCACAACCCTTTTCTTCATTCATTGTCCCTTATAGTAATGCTTATTCGGCAGCAACCAGCAATACTAAAGGTCACCTTGAAAAGCGTCAAGTAGAATTGCGCGGTTAATTCATTAGCTTATTGGCGATTTAAGAGCAAGTGATTGTTGTAAAGCAGCAGCTTTAATACTCCAGTAATCACAAGCATTTTGCACCACAAAACCTAAACGGACATATAAATTTAAAGCCCGTTGATTATGAGTTTCTACATCCAAGCTAACATAAGGCTTTCCTTCACCTAAAGCATAATTAACGCAATAGGCAATTAGAGCCGAGCCATACCCCTTTGCTTGCAGCGCAGGTAAGATGGCGATATCAGATAAGGTAACCCCTTGGTGTTCCCAACGTAAGTGGGCTTTACCTATGGGTTGGTTATTTTGCAAGACTATAAAAATTTGATAATTTCGGTCATCGAAGATTTGTTGGAATCGCTCAGCAGATTTCGCATTTTTTTTAGGAAAACACGCTTCGTCCAAGGCACACAATATTAAAATATCTTTAGCAGTGGCTTCACGAAAAGATAAGGACTGGTTGTAATCCAACAAAGGATTTAAATCGTCCCTTTCCATGCAATATTCACTGTTTAGATAAACCAGATTTAAATTTTTTAGCCAAGAATCATTAAGATGTGTAGGACTAGAAAAAATAAGTTCGGAAATACCGTAACTTTGCACCTGTGGGATAATGGTTTGCAATAATTGGCTAGCTATTCCTTTTCTTCGTGCTGATGGGTGCACAAGCAGAGCCACTTCTACCGCCTCATCATAAAAAAAGAATACACTTAAGAAACCCAATAATTCGTCCTGTTCATAATAAAACAAATTAACGGGAAAAGTTCTTGACTGCACCAAGATATGCGGGTAAAGATTAGGGACACTGCCATCAACTTGTTTGCACTTAGTCTTTAACTGCATCAGATTTTGCAGTTGTTGAGCATTGAGTTGGTTGCTTGATTCAATCATAATTTAAGGCTTATGTATTTTTAATAATTACTATTAAGATTAGCGTGTTTTTTAGGGTTTTGCTTATTCTTCATTGTACTGTAATCCCTGCCAAACTAAAACATTCTTGTTTCTATTGGATTTTTAAATTAAGGAGAATAGTCCATGAATTTCGCAGATATAGCCACAATCCTAACCGATTACAATCAAGGAAGAATTGACTGGCATAATACCTCGGGAAAATTTAGACAACGAGCAAAAAACTCTTTATGGGCACTGTGGACTTTATACAGCTGGGATGAATTATTACAACTTTCAATTATGTGGACTGTTTCCTTAGCCGCAGGCTACTATGGCGCGCAATCTTGCAAAGATGACAACTGCTCTTCTTTACTTCGTGGTTCAACGGCAGCTTTAGCTACCATGACTGGAGCCCACTTCTTTACCGTTGCTCCTAAATATTTTCGTCGAAATGCTAAAATTGAAAAAAATCATCAACTCTGTTTAGGCCTAATTGAGCAATTAGGCGGTTTGCGCCACGAAGCGACCACCGACTTAAATACTTTAATAGATACTATGCAAGCCACTCTGAGGCTTTGTGATCAAATGAAATTACCGCACCTTAAAAGAGGCGATGCAGATAGGAATATTATGTACACTACTCATTTTCTTGCGTATTTAAAAACGAAAATCGAGAGCTTCACTGAGTCGTTAAGCACCCCCTCTACTAATAGAAAAGACCTATTACAAGAAACCGAAGATTTTTGGCAACAAAGCCCACAAATCCTTTACGAAACATTTAAGGATGAGCAAGAAAATCCTAACACCATAACCCCCAGGTAATAGCTTATGTCCACTGCTCTTTTTTGGTTTCGCCAAGATTTACGCTCTCAGGATAATCCTGCACTAGCCCAAGCTTGCGCTAATCATCAAAAAATCATCCCGGTTTACATTAATGATCCCATGCCTCCATTGGCTATGGGAGCTGCACAAAAATGGTGGTTATATCATTCTCTTTGCGCTCTAAAAAAAGATTTAATACAAGTGGGCTTGGATTTATTTTTTAAAAAGGGTAAGCCTTTATTGGTACTTCAAGAATTAATTGCCACTGAACAAATTGATGCAATTTATTGGAATCGCTGTTACGAACCCATGCACATTGCACGCGATCAACAAATCAAAACTGAACTTAAGGCCCTTGGTGTTGATGTAATTAGTTGCAATGGTCTTTTATTGCATGAGCCTTGGGAAGTGTTAAATCAAAGCAAAGAGTATTTTAAGGTTTTTACTCCTTATTGGCGGCAAGCCGTTCGCCAAATGCAAATCAGACCTTTGATGCAGATTACGGATTGGCCGAAATTACAAAAAATTTCTACTGATGATCTGCATAATTGGCAATTAACCCCAACAAAACCCAATTGGGCTAGTGAATTTAGTCAACATTGGCAACCTGGTGAAATCGGTGCTATAGAAAAATTAGATCAGTTTATTCATACCGCCTTACAAGATTACCAAGAGGCCCGAAATGAACCTGGCAAACTGGGTACTTCCAAACTATCACCGCATTTACATTTCGGAGAAATTAGTCCGCAATACATTTGGACAGCGGTGCATGAAGCCATGCAAGATCCACGTTGTAATCAACAATCAGCCCAAGTCTTTCTCGCGGAATTAGGTTGGCGGGAATTTTCTTATCAATTGCTTTATCACTACCCGCAATTGCCGGATAGCAATTTTAAACGACAATTTGATCATTTCCCTTGGCAAGAGGATGAGAAAGCCATTGAGCGTTGGCAGAAAGGGTTAACTGGTTTTCCCATAGTTGATGCTGGTATGCGTGAACTGTGGCATACAGGATACATGCATAATCGGGTTCGTATGATTGTCGCCTCTTTTTTAACTAAGGATTTACTGATTGATTGGCGTAAAGGAGCTGCCTGGTTTTGGGATACTTTATTGGATGCCGATTTAGCCAATAATTCTGCGAGTTGGCAATGGGTGGCTGGTTCTGGCGCCGATGCCTCACCTTATTATCGCGTGTTTAATCCCGTACTCCAAGGTGAAAAATTTGATGTTCAGGGCGAATATACTAAACGATGGGTTCCAGAGCTTGCGCAAGTGCCCTTGCAATGGCTTCATAAGCCCTGGGAAGCGCCTAAAGGTACTTTACCGATAGAACTAGGTAAGGACTACCCTCTTCCCATGGTCGATCATGCGGCAGCCAGATTGACTGCCCTAGCTTATTATAAAAACTTAGCTGATGAGAAAAAACACCACAAAGACCAAACTGAGAACGATGACTAAGGGATTCAATTTCTGTCGCGTGATCAATTTCAATAAGGTATAAAGAATAATTCCTCCCCCAATGCCATCAGCGATGGATGAAGTGAAAGGAATCATCATAATAGTCACCATGCAAGGTGCTGTTTCCGTAATGTCCGGTAATTTCATATCTGTTAAATGCTTCATCATGCAACAAGCCACGTACAATAAAGCAGGACCAACGGCAAAACTGGGGATCATCTTCGCTAAAGGGAAGAAAAATAACATCAGCAAAAAACACAACGCAATAACGATGGCGGTTAATCCGGTTCGTCCACCAGCTTCAATACCGGTTGCGGATTCGATATAAGGCGAAGTACTTGCTGAGCCTAGTAAACCAGCTAAAGTCGATGCGGCGGCATCTGCCGTTAAACTGTAGCTTAAGCGCTTGGTATAATTAGAGTGTTGTTTAAACACTGTCGGATTTAATAAGCCAATTAAAGTCCCTGTAGCATCAAAAACCGCAATCAGAAAAAATGTAAAAATGGCTTTTAAGATTGTGGCATTATTTAGGTTGCTAAAATCCAATTTCAAAAAAGTAGGTTCTAAGGAAGGAGGTAACGCGAATAAACCTTGCCAACTGGACAAACCTAAAAGCAAACTCATCGCACTAATCGTTAAAATACCAATGATAATGGCACCAGTCACGCGATAATAATCGAGGACAAGAATTAAAAGGAAGCCTAAAAAAAACAAGGCACTTTCTGGGCGATTAATATTTCCCAAGCGCATTAAACTGTGATTGTCATCAATGATAAGTTGATTCGTTTGGAGAGAAATTAACGCGATGAGCAAACTAATGCCTATCAAAATCGCAATTTGTAAATTATAGGGAATGGCTTCGATTAATAACCGGCGTAATCCAGTAAGGGTTATCATAAAAAACAACAAACCCGAAATAAACACCATAGCTAATGCGTGTTGCCAATCAATGCCCGAACCTTGCACTACACTATAAGTAAAGTAAATATTCAGAGCCATTCCTGGAGCAACCCCAATTGGGGTATTAGCCAAGATTCCCGTTAGTGCACAAGCAAAGGCGGTCACAATACAGGTTGCGGTGAAAACAGCACCTTGATCCATGCCAGCATCATGTAAAATCGCGGGATTAACAAAAACGATATAGACCATGGTTAAAAAAGTGGTTATGCCGGCAAGAACTTCGGTTTTAAAGGTTGTGCCTTCTAAGAAATAAGATTTTAGCTTGTTCATAAAACTCTCTTATCTGCTACAAACTGAATTAAATAAGATGGGGTTGTAACCATGCAATAATGATCTCTATCGCAATCAGTACGATAATAATAATTTCTAAATTATGACTGTGACGACTTTCTAAATAATTATTAAACATCTCAAAAATTTCGTTCAAGGTATCTAAACGATGATTGATGGCATTCACTCGTCTTTGAATATGTAAATAACGCTCGAGCATAATATAATGCTCTTCCAGCGTAGGATGCTGCCAGAAATATTTAGGATGGTAGAGGAAGTTACTGATGAGGTTCATCTCGCTCTTCGCTCCAAGAATCTCTCCAATCACTTTTTGAATTTGTTTACGCCTAATAGGCATTTCTCCTTTATGAGAAAGGCTTTGAATCATGGGATTGTATTTTTCAATCAAGGCATCAATAATCGTTTCAAAATATTGTAATTTGACTGATTGTGAAAAACCGTAAGACAAACTGAGTTTCAGTTCGTCACTTTGATCTTCTATGGTTAAACAATCCACGTCAAAGAAATCATGCGGTTCAATAGAAGTTCGCTCATCTATTTGATAATGAAATTCATCATGCACCAAAAGAGCGACCGGTTTATCTATAAGCGGCGAAAAGGTGTTTAAATATTCATTAATTTGATAGCGGCGCACATTCCAAGACACTACCGTACCATTTTTAAAAATAAAAATAGTATGATCCGTGTTCACCGGATTGAGCTTGAGCACATCGCGAGATTTCAAAGAAACGAATTGATGTGGCAAAGTTTTAAAATAGTTATCTAAACGTGATAAATCAATTGATTTTGCAATGCAGAAACTTAAGCATTCCATGATAAGGTTAACCTTAATAAAAGGCGTTTGTGGGAAAATTGGGGTTAAACAAACGCCATCAGTAAGCCATAGTATACTACATCTGCAATTTTTTTACACCGCATCGGCGGTTTCACGTCCGGTGTATGCTTTTTTTCTATCCGTCGCGCCGCCCAACCATTGGGGGCAAACTTCTAGCACTTCAGCAATTTTGTCCAACTGCTCAAAAGCAGGAAGAACATGGCCAAAGATCATACCATTCGCTAAATGACGGGTAACCCCAAAAACTTTAGCAACGGCCTTGGTTTTTTCGTTTAATTCTTCTGGAAATCCAAGCGCGGATAATTCTCGATTAAAGCGTTGTGAAAACACTTTACTGTTCATTTTTCACTCCCTGAAATAAATAGTTAATTCAGCATCCTTCATAGCATGCTGACCCAACATCTTTACCCTTCAATCCTTGAAGTAGTTAACAGTGTTATAACTTATTTTTTTTCAATAGCAAAGCTTTTTTGCAAGAAATCGATTTATTTTCATCGAGTTATATTTACACATTCCCGCAAAAAAAGAGTAGCCAATGTATTTCCTTTATTTTTAAGGGTACAATTATGACAGTAAATCTAACCCTCAAGAGGTCTTTAATGAACGTATTGAAAGTTGATTTTGAGAATGATAATGCTATCGGTTTATTCGCTTCCTCCTTGCATCATACGGGTTTTGCCGTTTTAGAAAATCATCCTATAGACATTGGTTTGATTGATGACATTTATGCGGAATGGATGAGTTTTTTCCATGGTGAGGAAAAGCATAAATACCTCTTTAATGTAGATACCCAAGATGGCTTTTTTCCTGCTTCCATCTCAGAAAAAGCTAAGGGTGCAGAGATCAAAGACCTGAAAGAATTTTTTCAATATTACCCTTGGGGGCAATTTCCTGATTCCTTAAGCAATAAAACCCAAAAGCTCTATGTGCAATTAACCCAATTATCAACGACTTTATTAGGTTGGCTGCAAGAAGAATTGCCCGAAAGTATCGCGGCGAAATTATCCATGCCTTTATCATCAATGATCGAAGGTAGTGATCAAACCATGTTAAGAATTCTTCATTATCCCCCTTTATCCGGTGATGAGCCAGCGGGAGCTGTACGTGCAGCAGCACATGAAGATATTAATTTAATTACTCTTTTAGTGGGTGCCACAAGTTCAGGACTACAAGTCAAA
>SCSO01000472.1 GCA_004297865.1 Legionella sp. | reverse complement strand
CCGCACCTAAGGTAATGATCGCTTGCACACGTCCTGCTTTAGCTAATAAATTAGCCACTAGAGGAATCTCTACCGCGCCAGGAACTTCTACCAAAGTAATATCGTCTGCTTTAAAACCTAGTTCCTTTAATCGCTGCAAGGCGCCCTCTTTTAAAGCATTAGTCACTGGTTCATTAAACAGACTAACAACTACTGCAATAGGAAAAGAACCTTCATGCTGACTCAAGCTGCCTCTAATTTCTTTCATATCTATCCTCTTATAAAGCTAATAAGTGACCGAGTTTTTCTTTTTTAGTTTGTAAATAACCTCTATTTTCTGAGGTGACTTTGGTTTCCAAAGGAATGCGTTCACTCACACAGATTCCATATTCTTCTAAGGCCTTTATCTTAGATGGATTATTAGTAATTAACCTTACAGTGTCTATACCTAAATGCTTGAGTATCTGATAAGCAATGGCATAATCGCGATCATCCGCAGGCAATCCTAATTGTAAATTGGCTTCCACTGTATCTAACCCAGCTTCTTGTAAGGCATAGGCTTTTAGCTTATTGGCCAAACCTATCCCCCGACCTTCTTGACGCAAATACACCAACACGCCACCTTCCGCAGCAATTAAAGCCAAAGAAGATTCTAATTGTTTGCCGCAATCACATTTGCAAGAACCAAAGACATCTCCAGTAATGCATTCAGAATGAATTCGTACTAAAGGCACTTGATTAGCAAATAAAGGCGTTTTGACTAAAGCAAAATGTTCAGCAGGATCTAGATCATTTTCAAAAACAGTCATATTAAAATCGCCATGCTGCTGTAAAGGAATTCGCGTAGTAGCAGCAGGTTTCACCAAATTCTCATGACGAATGCGGTAGTGAATTAAATCTTTAATTGTGACTAAAGGAATATTATGTTTTTGCGAAAAAAGAGCTAATTCATCCCGACGGCTCATCGTGCCATCTTCATTAATGATTTCGCAAATGACGGCTGCTGGTGCTAATCCGGCTAACCGTGCTAAATCTACACTTCCCTCAGTTTGTCCCGTTCTTTCCAAAACACCTTTAGTCCGTGCACGTAAAGGAAAAACATGTCCTGGGGAAATAATATCTCGTGAATCAGTATCAGGATGAATAGCAACTTGAATAGTTCGAGCTCTATCCCCCGCAGAAATGCCCGTAGAAACACCCTCCGCTGCTTCAATAGAAACAGTAAAGGCGGTACCGTAAGGCGAACGATTATGTTGCGCCATCATGGGTAATTGTAATTTATCAATTAACTCATTTGCCATGGGTAAACAAATTAAGCCGCAACCATGACGAGACATAAAGTTAATCGCTTCTGGAGTAACATGTTCAGCGGCCATCACTAGGTCGCCTTCGTTCTCACGGTCTTCATCATCCATGAGTATTATCATTTTGCCAGCTTTAAGTAATTCTATGGCCTCTTCAATAGTGGCTAATGCATGCTGCATAACGTTGGTTACCTCATTGGTGCTAACAATAATTGTATGACTGGCGAACTCATCGCCTGTTTGTGTTATAATCGCATTTAGTGCAGGTTTAGGACCTGATATTCGATGGCGCATACTATACTAGTTCAGGATTCACTTGTCCAAGTGATGCTCTCAGAAACTGTCCGTACATCGATTAGTCATTTTTTGTTAGCGCGATGATAACAAATTATTCAATTATTGAGTAGCCTAATGATTAAATGTAACAAAAAATTCAGTTTTAAATGGATAATGCCTTTTTTCATGGCAGTATTGCTGTTATTTAATCCCCTAATCCTCCCAATTTCCCAAGCTCAAGGCCTCAGTCCTTACAGCACAGACGAATTAGATGAATTAGAAAAAGAATTCATTCAATTAATTAATCAATCCGATAGCGTTGAACGCAATCCTTTAGCGAGTCAGTACATTAATCATTTGGGTAGTAAATTAGCTCATTATGGTCAAATTCGTGCCCCATACTTTTTTATCGTCAAATCTAGAGAAATTAATGCCTTTGCCGGACCGGGTGGTTATATTGGCATTAATACGCAGCTGATTCTCACCACCAGCAATGAAAGTGAGTTA
>SCSO01000471.1 GCA_004297865.1 Legionella sp. | reverse complement strand
CTTCATCGCTCAAGGTGGTTAAGGGGCGCAGGATTAATTTAAGAGCCCAAGCGCTGAATAACACGGCGACGATATACAACAGTACCAACCACCAAAATAGAAAAATCGTGGCATGCCAATAATCCGCATAAGCTAAGCCAGTATAGGCAGTAACTATTACCTTACCATCCATTGTTTTAGCGGAAGCTTGCGTACTCGAAGCAGGTATGGGAAACCAATGCATGAGCCAATGAGGTATTCCTTTAACTTCTTGTTTTATCGATTGATTTAAGAGAATCTTACTGTTGTCATTGAGAATTTGGATGGCATTGTAAAAGCCACCATTCAAAAGACTATTCACTAAAGGTGATAGGATGCGTTTATTGTTTTTATTGACTGGGATGGATAAAAGTAAGCCAAGTGTGCTGGCGGTATTTTGAGTGTTGATGTGTAACTGTTGGGCAATATGATTTCTCGTATTGCAGGTACTCACAACGAAAATAGTGCTAAAAAGCACGAATAATAGCGCTACAATGTAGAGTAAGAGTTGCCGATATAGTGTCATTCCCTGTGCCTCTTATGGTCGTTCATCCCGTGAAAAACCTTGCTTTTTATTGATTATAGCATCTTTTCATACTTTCCACTTTTAGCGCTTGTTTTTCAAATTTTGCGCACTTGTTTTGCTATTTTTTCTCCTGCATACTGGGATTGGTTTTCGGCTTTTATTTATAAAGGAGATAGTCGTATGCGTTTAAAGTTAGGGATTTTAAGTTTAGGTCTGTGGTCTGTGATTCAAGGGGTTTATGCGGCACCAGATGCAAATACCGTTCGAGTCATCATCAAATATAAACAATCAGCTTTTACTCTTAACACTTTAAAAACTCAAATTACCCAAAGCACTCATTTACCTATTAAAGCCATGAAACCTATGGCAAATGGCGCTTTTTCTTTGATTTTGGATACTCAAAAGGCCAGTTTTGCCAAAAATACTGACGCTTCCGAGGAAGTGATAGCTCAATTGCGCAAAAATCCTAATGTCCTTTATGCTGTTAAAGATAGAGTAGGTTACATTAAACCGGTTTTAGGACCTGTAATGCCTGATCCTGTGGATGAGCTCAGTCATGCGAATCAATGGAACCAATTTAAACGCCCTGGAGGAATTTTATTAGAGTCTGAGCCTGGCAAAAAAGATGGCGCTTGGCTATATACGACCGGTGAATCTAAAAAAGAGAAAGATCAAGTAGTGGTCGCTGTTTTAGACACGGGAATTACCTTAAATGAGGGGATTGTTAATAGTTTAGTTAAAGATGAAGAGGGACAACCCTTTGGTTGGAGCTTTGCCGAAAATAATGATCAGATTATTGATGATACCGAATCCTATCATGGTACCCATGTTTCTGGGATTATTGCCGGTTATGGCGAGGTGATGTCTGGAGTAGGGCCTGATCTAAAAGTATTGACGGTGAAGATTTCTAACGCAGAGGGCATGTTTTATGAGAGTGCGGTCATCAATGGTATTTATTGGACAGTAGGTAAAGAAGTCCCCGGCGCCCCTGTTAACAAACATCCTGCAAAAGTATTGAATATGAGCTTTGGTGTGGATGAAAAGCCTGGTAAAGAAATTGATTATTGTGATGAAGCGTTACAGGAAGCGATTACCTTTGCTCGTAAAAAAGGCGCGGTCATTGCTGCAGCTGCGGGAAATGATAACGTTTGGGAGCATTATAGTGCCCCAGCCATTTGTAATGGCACAATGAGAATTGCGTCTACGGGTCCTGAAGGCTTGCGTGCTTATTATTCAAACTATGGTCCAGCGATTACTTTCGCAGCACCTGGTGGAGATCAGCGCTATGGTATTTCTGGAGCAATTTTGTCCACAGTGAATCCTGAAGGGGGTTATCATAATTCGGGTTATGATTTTTACCAAGGTACGAGTATGGCAGCACCTCATGTAGCAGGTGTAGCGGGCTTGCTCTATGCAGTAGCTCCTAAATTAAAGCCTGAGAAGGTAGAGCAGATTCTTTATACAACTACGCATGATTTTGGTAAAAGCACTAATGATGATAAATCTTGCGAAGGACCAAAACCTTGTGGCCATGGCATTTTAGACGCTAAAGCAGCAGTGAAGGCGGTGGTAGAAGATTATAATCTGTTATTCTCCGCACCCAAACTCACTGAATTAGGCGTTGAAACTTGTGGTAAAGGTTTGTTGCAAGGTTCTAAGCAGATTCAATCTGGCGACAGTGTTTGGGTACAAACTCAAGCCTCTTGTGAGAAAGAATCGGTCTATCAACACCCGCATATCGAGCAAGCCAAAGATGGAACCATTTACGCCCATTACGGCAATGCGACTTATCAACTGGAGCAAAGTGCTTTTACAGCATGTAAGGTGATAGGTTTTGATGGGGTGGGGTGTAAGTAGGTTTCAATTACTCAAGGACCTCCATGATCTTGATTTCTCCCTTCTCCCTGGAAGGGAGAAGGTGCCCGGAGGGCGGATGAGGGTTGATTGCCCCTCATCCGACGCTTCGCGCCACCCTCTCCTCACGAGGAGACTTACTTCAACCAATCATTCAAAATATCAACAATTTTCTTCGCCTGGTCTTCGCTTGATATATTAAACTTGGATTTTTGCCAATATTGATTATTACGTTTTTGATAACGACGAATGGAATATTTTACGGGCCCGTATTCACTCTTAGCGTTTTCCCAGTCTTGGTACTTAAACATGATAGTGGTCCAAGCACCCTTGGAAAGAACCTTTTTGTCTAATTCTTTGGTGACTTCCATGCCATTTTCACTAAAGGAAATGGTGATATCATCGATGGTTTCGCTCATGGGGTTTTATCCTGAATTATTTAATTGATGGATTGTAGTTTGCCATTAGCAAAAGTCAAGCTCACCGGCGGTTGATATTCCCCAGGTTGATAAAGCCAAATCTGTGGCTTTTTGGGGGTCTGTACTACTTGTTCCACATAAGTATTATTGACTACCGATGGAGAGCCGCAAGCCGCATAGACTTTACCTACGGGGTCCCCAACTTGAATACTTACTCCATTACAAATGGAAAAGGCATTACCACTAGAACCATTCAACACCACGTTTTTGACTTGTCTATCGACCACATCAACTTCTAGAGTCGCACCGCCACTACCAGTGGGAAGATTCCATACTCCATAGAAAGCAGTATCAGTTCCTTTATTGTTGTACATCAATTGTTGTACGGGAATTTTTCGCAATATAGGCTTATTCGATTCTTGTTTGTTCAAAGGTTGACCACAAGCAGCTATGACCTGCTCCTCTGTCATGCCAATACTAATATAGCCATGATTTTGCGGGCAATACATAGACTGAACGCTAAATGCGCTCATAGGTAAAACAAAGGATAGTACCGCTATACTTCGTTTTAATAGCATAGAATCACCTGTTGCAGCCTCTAACAGTACTAGTATAGACCTCTTTATTTAAGATCGCCTGCCCTATATTAAAGGCCAGGGTAATGAAGCGCTTATGAATAAAGTGATGACCTTTAGAATAATTAAAATGATAAAGGGTGAAAAATCAAAGCCGGAAATATCGGGGACAATCTTACGGCCAATAATCAGTAAAGGCTCGGTTAACATACGTAAAAAGTCTGCAACAGGATGCTGCCAACCGGGATTGGTAAAACTCATAATAACCCGAATTAAAATGGCGTAAAATAAGAGATTGCAGGGTTGGATGATTAAATCAGCAACGATATAAACTAAGATAAAGGTGACTGGGATTATTGCATGGAAAGCTAAAAGACTTAGACTGATTATTTTAAGGAGCTCTACAATGAGTAAGACTCCGAAACCTGTGTAGTCGTATCGATGTTTAGGTTGGTATTGCAGTTTGAATAGTTTATTAATTGGCACAATGATGGGATTGGTAATGGTATGAATCAATTGACTAACTGGGCTTAAACTACTAACTCGCAAATACCGTAAAGCCATCCTTAACCACAAGCTAAAGATGATTAAACTAAAAAATAAAGACACTATAAAAAAACCAACTGCGGTAAATCCTGACATGTTTACTCCAATAATTAATAATGTAGGTTGGGTCGTGACCCAACATTAAGATCTCAACGGATGAAATTTTATGTTGGGTCACGACCCAACCTACAAAAGGTTAACTTCCTAATTCTTTTGCCCTTTGCTTCGCGGCTTGCAATGATTGCAACATCAAAGCCTCAAGCTTACCTTCTAATACCTGTAACGCCGCTGCAGTAGTTCCTCCCGGTGAAGTCACTTTTTTCCGCAACTCTTTTACCTTTAAAGGACTCTTTTCTGCAAGTGCACAAGATCCTTTTATAGTTTGCAAGGCGAAAGATTCTGCCACCTTTTCATCTAATCCCATAGCAACTCCAGCTTGAGTCATTGCCTCTAAAAATAAAAAAACATAGGCAGGTCCACTTCCCGACAATGCAGTGAAACTATCTAAATGCTCTTCTTTATTTATCCAAGTGCAAATACCAAAACTCGAGAAAATGTGTTCAGCAGCTTGCTTCTGCTCTGCTGTGCACAGTGAATTTGCACAAAGCGGGGTGGCGGCTAAGCCAACAGCTGCTGGGGTATTAGGCATGCTACGAATTAAGGCCTGTTGTGCTGGCAAATAATTGGCGAACCAAGAAAGACTTAATCCTGCAGCTATGGTTATTAATAATACATTATTAGGTAAATGCGGGATAATTTCTTTCAGCACTGTTTCCATCTGCGCGGGTTTTACTGCCAGAATAATTACATCTGCATCTTTAATCGCTTTTTTATTATCGGAAAAAGTGCATATGCCTAGTTGATTGACACCTTCTGGCAAAGACGGTGCAGCAGCAGTAAGAGTGTAATTCTTTTGATTAACTAAACCCTGCGCCATTGCTTTAGCCATATTACCATAACCAATAAAACTAATTTTCATAAAGATTTCCTTTCTCTCGGGCCAAACAAAGCTTGGCCAATACGCACGATGGTCGAGCCTGCTTGAATAGCGGGAATAAAATCATCACTCATGCCCATGGATAGAGTATCCATAGGTATTGGTAGTTGTTGATTCAAAGAATGCATTAAGTGATTTAATTGCAGATAAAGTTCATATTGTTCTGCGGCATTTTTCATGGGAGGAGGTATAGTCATTAGTCCACGTAACCGCAGCTGCGGTAATCGACTCACTGCTTGCGCTAATTCTAAAGCTTCGGATGGTGCTATGCCGGATTTTGTTTCTTCAGCGACTAGATTAATTTGCAAACACACATTCAAAGGAGGGAGTTGCGCGGTGCGGTGTTCGTTTAAGCTGTTGGCAACTTCCAAACGATTTAGGCTATGGACCCAATTGTAATTCACAGCAATGCCTTTGGCTTTGTTGCTTTGAATAGGTCCAATGAAATGCCAAGTGATCGCGAGATCTTTGAGCGCTGCGATTTTAGCTTGCCCTTCCTGAAAATAATTTTCCGCGAAATCATTAATTCCTAATTGATGAGCCTCGCGAATCGCGCTTTCATTTTGTTGTTTACTCACAGCAAGCAGCAAAACACTCTCAGGCGAACGATGACAAGCCTCAGCAGTTTCAGCAATGATTTTTTTAATGTGTGTGAAATGTTGCTGAATATCCATTGTGGATTCTCAGAGTAAATTCGCAGTTTAACATTATAAGCAATAACTGTCTTGATACTAAATGCTCCCTTCAACTCACACCCCAAAGATTGCTGAGAAGCCTAGACTGCGTTAATCTATTTAAGTAGATCATATTCACAGGGACGATTAAGCATGGATATTGCAGAGCTATTAGCCTTTTCGGTAAAAAATAAATCATCGGATTTGCATTTATCTGCAGGCTTACCACCTATGATTCGCGTGGATGGTGATTTACGCAAAATCAATTTGCCCGCTTTGGAGCATAAGGATGTATTGAAGATCACTTATGACATCATGAACGATAAGCAAAGAAAAGAATATGAGGAATTTCTCGAAGTAGACTTTTCTTTTGAAT
>SCSO01000470.1 GCA_004297865.1 Legionella sp. | reverse complement strand
CTTTCTGGAGATACTGAGACTTTAAATACTCTCTTAGCATTTTTGGTTCAATTAGATCGTTATGCTGAGATTATTGCTGAAGGCGAAACCGATATGGACTTGCGCAAAATCGTTCACTAAGAGTCTTCTATGTCATCTCTGCCCTGCGGAGATGACACTCATGTTTCATCTGAGCTATACATTACCGGTTTAAAAGAAATTTGTGACGTTGAGCGTTGAATCTCAGGTGGGTTTTTTGTAACTTCCATTTCACCACTATGATGCAAACGACTATTTACTTTGTTAAAAAATCGAGGTCCTGACTGAGGACTAGTGGCAATATCTGCATCATCATTGGAAACCGCTTTACCCCATGCTTCTTTGATCGGCTTAAACTCTTCTTCAGTAATGATGCCATCTTTTACTAAAGTAGCCTCAATTCTTGCGATTAAACGAACTGCACTCACCCGAGATAGTTGCGAATATTTTATCCAATCCAATACTAAAGTTCGGAGAAAGAAAGGTAGTGTTTTATTATTACCTCGTCTTGAGGAGTCAGCACCTATCTCATTAGACGCTTTATCATTGATAGGAACAGCTGAGAAAAGCTCTTCAAAACAGTGCCCATGATTAACAAATAGATCCCGCCAACAAGACGGAAATTCACCGACTTTTTTATAGGCATATTCACACATTCGAGCATTGTGAGGTAAACAACGATTTAAAATTTGCATTGTAGTCACTGGTTCTTTGCTATTTACAGGCAAAGCGTCCCATACTTTTTGAAAGGTTTCAAAAGATTGATAAACAAGACTTGGTAATAGGCCAACAGGTATCTTTAATTCAAATCTTTCTTCAGTTGAAATGTCGAATAAGTCTAAAAATCGTTGATAAGGCCTTTCCGATTCTCTAGCGGCATTTAAACAGTCAAAGAAAACTTCTTCTGGAGAGATGGTTTTTAAGTGCCTCACGAATCTTGTAGATAAAGGAGTATTTTGGAAGTGTTTAAAAATTCCTAATATAGAGTTTATTTGTGTAAAATGCTTGGATGCTGTTGGCGTAGAGGTCGTGCTAGAGGTTGAGGTAGAGGTTGAGCTTGACGATCCCGAACTATTGAGATTTCTACTTCGAGGAATATTGTGTTTCCGCACTAGGGCTGATTCCCTCATGCGATGGTCTCCATCGATATAATAAAGATCATGATAAAGAGCATCTTCCAAAGTATTCAACTTCACAATAAAGTTGGAGCCTACCGCATCATGATCAAATAACATATGCGAAGCTAAACCAAGTAATTGAACATGTTGGGGATTAATATTATCTAATGCGGTGGTTAGCAAACGGAGAAAAGCTGCGTTCTCCATGTTTTGCCCATATACTTGGATTAATTCATTCAAAGCGTTTAAATAAGGAATAACGCGAGTAAGCCATTTATCCAGTGGTGCGGCTTCTTTGGCTTCTTTCGGAAGTAATTCGTAGACTTTTAAAGCACGATGCAGCTCTCTGCTAGTATGATGTTGTGAAATTAACTTCGTTAATACCGGTTTTAAATCTCGATGTTCATGATGGATTCGTCGCTCACTCACGGGCTTTTCTGCATTAATTTTTTTTAAGACCTCGATGATGGCGAATTTTGTTTCATCAGAAAGCTTAATTTTCTTTTCTTGAGCCGGAGCAGAAGTGGTATCCTTTTTAGTTTCAACTTCAAGGGAGACTTTCTCTTCTTGAGGCGGAGCTGGAGTGATATCTTTTTTGATTTCTAATTCAATCTGAGCTTTCTTATCTTCCGTGAGAATGGTAAAGACATCCTTAGCTAAAATTAAATTATCAAGAGTAACGCCTTCTACCTTTTTACTTAATTGTAATAGTTTAGAGGTAAAACTAGGCTCGCCATTCTTTTCAAGGGTACGAGTCAAAATCACTGCTGGGGATTTGGCCGGGAATAAATGGGTCTTCTTATGAGCCATTTGTTGGACTGCGGCAAACCCTAAAACTTCCAAACTAGGTTTAGTTTCTGCATTCATTGCAAAGATAAATACACCATCACATTGAGTGAAGGCATGTAAGGATGATCTGGGAAGACTCGGATCAGGGGTCATGGCTATTCTATTCTTTTCGCTTAAAGTAAAACAATAGCCATTAGGAAGGATAAGTGCAGAGTCATAATCATCACTAAAGGGAGGGTGAATAGACTTTTTAATGTATTCTTTATAAACAGCGAATAAATCGCTAAACATGTTTAACCAATGCTTTATCTTGGCTGCCGACTCAGGTGAAGTAGTGGGCTTGATTGTTGTAAATTCTAAGAGTAAGGAACTACAAAGGTCTTGTAACCAGTCGATATGCTTTAGGCTAATTGTATCGAATTTTTCGTCAAGTAACAGACTGAGCGCGCCCCACTTGTCTTTGCAATCTGGAAAATCGTTGGAAGCTAAACTACCAATGCTTTCCTGCCAACTATGCCTTAAATATTCGAATAAGGGTTTGGGATTATAGGGGGTATTGGGATTGTTTAAATATAACTCAATTAAGGCGCGAAAATCTGGCATAAAAACAGTAGTGTTTTAATAGGACACATATTATATCAGATTGATGCAAAGATAGCTAAATTCTCTACCAATTTGTCATTACTTAAGAAAAAATGAATTAATAATCTTGCAGTTGCAAAAAAGTCATATTAAGGTGACTGGTCACTTTTGGAGAAGAAAATTGCAAAGGATCTCTCGTTTTTACCAAATATGCATGGTGTTAATGCCCTTGTTAACTACTTCTGGCGCCTTTGCCGCGGATCGTCAAATAGAGCTCAGAGTCGAATATCAAAAAGTTCAATTTACTGGCAAGGTCCGTCCAGCGATCACTGTAAATGGACAAATTCCTGCTCCCACTTTGAAATTTAAACAAGGCGATAAAGTAAGCATTCACGTCTATAACCATTTGGATAAACCCACCGCTATTCATTGGCATGGTTTATTGGTTCCCTGGCAAATGGATGGAGTGATGGGGGTGACGCAAAAAGG
>SCSO01000565.1 GCA_004297865.1 Legionella sp. | reverse complement strand
GTCATGTATATGTTGGCCCGTTACGTGTTGGCTCGTCATTATTACCTGACTGAAGAAAGCGTGGCTTCAATCCCAGAACAATATCGCGAGTACCATAAAAATCGAATTCAAGAAATTAGAGAAGATCATAAACGTATTGTTTATGACGAATTCCATCGTACCTCAAAATCCGCCGCGGTGCGTGAGCAAGTCATTATCGACATGCGTGAAGGTCGTAAATGGAAAGTACAAATTGCATTGCTTTCTCAATCCGTAGATGACTTCGATCCGATTATGATTGATTTCGCTACGTCCATTTACATCATGGATGCGGGACCTACTCAGGCTATTGAAAAAACAACAGAGATTTTTGGTTTATCGGAAACTGCAAAAATTGCTTTACGCAATAGAGTTCATGGACCACGTCAAGGCGGTGCTACATTCTTAGCGCAATTTGCGACTAAAACTGGAGTGAACGTACAATTATTAACGTTAACCTTGGGTCCAGTGGAATTATGGGCGTTTAGTACCACTGCAGAAGATGCTATGGTAAGAAATCAACTTTATCGTCATTTAGGCCCCTCTGAGGCGCGACGACTCTTAGCAGCTATGTTCCCCAATGGCTCCATCGCTAAAGAATTAGAAACGCGTTTAGCGACTATGAAAGCCAAGTCTGGATTGATTGAAGAAGACGATAAAGAGAGTATTGTTGAGCAATTGATTAATGACATTCTCGATGCTTATTCTAAAGATCCTAATGTGAAGAGTTTGCCTGGCAAGGTGGAGCAGTGATCTTGAGGTAAATTTGGTCATTCTTGCGAAGACGGAGATCCATCTTTGTAGGTTGGGTCGTGACCCAACAAAATATCTTGAGCAGAATTGAAATGGTTATGTTGGGTCACGACCCAACCTACACCACCGAGTCATTTAACATAAATCCATTCAAAATACCTGGGCTGAAGGGATTGATTTGATTATTGGTTTTTAAGAGGTAACGTCCAGAATTGCTGTTAATCTCAAATAGAATTTGCAAACTTGAACTATCCTGCTCATCAATCAAGACATTCACTTTTTCTAATAATTTGAAAATGCCCCAGATTCCTTGTTCAGCCAATTCGTAATGATTTCCTTCAATCGAGTCTAAAGCCAGCTTGGCATTACTTTGCGGCCAAGAGAAACGAATTAAGGAGTCACTACTTTGCGTATCTTTTATGGAGGTTTTGCCAATATCCAGT
>SCSO01000469.1 GCA_004297865.1 Legionella sp. | reverse complement strand
GTTTGTTGTGCTTCTTGAGCATCATGAGGCAGAAGAACTATACCAGCTGATTTGGCATCACTCTCTAGAAGGCTATAGTTTGAAGAGTCGTTAACCCAGGTTACTGAGCCTAAATCTTCCTGATTTTCATTGCTTGTAATTTGTGAGTACGATGTACTATCAGGTAGGCCGCCTAATAAATTATGTTGTAACAATAAAATTTCATTGCACAATGTTGCAATAGCAGCTTTTAAGCGTTGTGTACCAGGTAATTCTGTATGGGCTAAAAATCTACCAGGATAATTTGCATGTATTGCGCCTCCTAATTGTGCAAGCGATGATATGGTTTTTTCAGCTCTTTGATTGCTATCTCCAAAATATAAAACCCGTCCTTCTTTGGCAAAATCTATTAAATTAATTAGAGCGTGGATTGGAACGCTTTGGGCTTCATCTGCGCATATTAAATCATATTTAAAATCTTGACTGGGTAATGGTGTTGCTGCTGATAAACCGGGAAACTTTTTGTTTTCTCGCATGAGTTTATCCATAATGCAAAAATAAGTTTCATATATAAATTCTTGAGACGCAAGTGAAGATATAGGGCTGTGTTTAGAGTGTTGAGTATGATAAGCAGAGTTTTTAAATGGTTTATTTGTTTTTTTATCTTGTGCTAGATGATGTGCACATATTAATATTTCTTGTAAAACTTCTTGTTTATTACAAGAAATGGTTTCTGTAGCACCGGTTGCGGTTTTTGTTTGTCTTTGAATATATGATTGAATTATATTCAATAACTCTTCTTCGCTTAAGATTGTAGTGGTTGGAGCTGTATAATTTTCTGCAAGAAGAGTTTCATATGTCATGAATACAGCATATACATATGGGTTATTTATATTTAATTCTGTTTTTTCCCATACAACCCAGTTTTGCTTAATTTCTCTTAATAAATTTTCTTGTGAGGTAATATATAAAATTTTTAGTAATGCTTGTCCTGTTTGTTGGTGTTTTCTAGCTAATTTTTGCATAACTGAAAGAGCAAGAAACGTTTTGCCAGCTCCAGGAGCGCCAACCACTAAATGAGGATAACTCATTTCTGAGCATAAAAATGAATTTTGTACTAGGGTTGGCTCAAGCCACTCGCGATCAAAGTAAAATTCATCAGCATCGCTGTCTGTTTCTACTAGGGTTTCAGCTGACTTAGTCAGCTCTTGTATTGGTTGCCAGTTTAAAGCTTTGTTATAGTCGTGATTAAGAGCTATGCCCCTTAACAAATAATCACCATGCGGCTTGTCTCTAAACTCTACTGAGGAGGCAAATTGCTTTGTCAATGTGGTGCTCGAATCCTCATGTACTGATGTGTACACTGCGGTTCTGCGCGCCACATTTCCTCGCACTTTACTCTCCTCAGCGAGTTTGGAAAGAGGCCTATTGTTAATTTTTTCAAAGATTAAGCGATGTGATTTCATTACTTTAAGCGTATATACTTTTTTGTCCATGAAAGTTTTAGCTTTTAATCTTACTGTTTCACTGCTAGTGTTTAATAAACCTTCAATAACTTGCTGTATTTTACTTGCAACTGATGGGGTGGCGTTTTCTAAGTATAGCTTTGCATAATTATTAGGAATAATAAATTT
>SCSO01000564.1 GCA_004297865.1 Legionella sp. | reverse complement strand
ACCACAACCTGGTGCTGACGGCGGGCGAGGTGCCGGGCCTTCTAGACCGCTTCTTCGACGACGTCGACCAGCCGAGCGTGGATGGGCTTAACACCTGGCTGATCAGCCGCGCGGCGGTGAGCCTGGGCTTGAAGGTGGCGCTGTCGGGCCTCGGCGGCGACGAGATGCTGGCAGGCTATCCGTCCTTCAAGCAGGCGCCCTTCGCGGCCGGCTTCGGGCGCTGGTTGCCGGGCCAGAAGTTCATGCGGGAGCGGGTGCTGCCGACGCTGGGGCCGGCGATCGGCCGCCATCTGTCTACACCGAAGTGGCCGGCGCTGCTCGGCTATACCGATGGACTGGCACCGTCCTATCTGATGATGAAGGCGCTGTTCCTGCCCTACGAGCTGCCGGCGCTGATGGGTGCCGAGGCGGCGTACGAGGGCCTGCGGCTCTGGGATCTCGACGAGCAGCTCACGGCCGAGAACGCACAGGTCGCCGGCTGGAAGCCGCTCGCCGCAGTGAGCTATCTCGAATCGACGCACTACATGCGCAATCAGCTGCTGCGCGATTCCGACTGGGCCGGCATGGGCCACTCGCTGGAAATCCGCACGCCGCTGGTGGATCGCGACGTGCTGCGGGCCGCGGCCGGGGCGCTGCAGTCGGGTGCGGTCACCAACAAGCGCGCCGTCGTGCGGCAAATGCTGCCGGAGCTGGAGGCGCAGATCCTCAACAAACCCAAGACCGGCTTCACGCTGCCGAAGAACCACTGGCTGCAGACCCAGCCGGGCCTCGACGCCTGGCGCCAGGTGCCGCTGCTGACCGCCGGCAACACCTATGGTGGCCGCCGCTGGGCCTACGTGGTGGCGCAACGCATGGGACTGGTGTGACGACCGGCGACGAGGACGCGGCTGAACCCACCGGCGAAACGCAGATCGCTGCTGGCGGCAAAGCGCGCTGGGTCAAGCTGTTCAGCAGCGCGGTGATCGATCAGGCGGCGTTGTCGGCCGCCAACTTCCTGGTCGGCCTGCTGCTGATCCGCCACACCAGCGATGCCGACTACGGCCATTACGTGCTCGGCTTCTCGACCCTGCTGCTGCTGACCGGCATGCAGGGCGCCTACATCGGTGGGCCGCTGTCGGTGCTGGCACCGCGCAAGACGCCCGAGCAGCGGCGCCTGATGCTGGCGACGCTCTAC
>SCSO01000468.1 GCA_004297865.1 Legionella sp. | reverse complement strand
TAATTTCCCTAAGCGGGTTGTAATTCTTTGTGTCAAAACTATAAACAAATGTGTGGCAAGTCTCGAAATAGGAATCAACTAAGATTTTCATTTCATTTTCTGTATGTGCACCGCTTGCTGCAACTTTTGCTAAGTCAAGAAGTTGATTTAAACTCCGCATCATTTCATCCTTAATTGAATAAAGGGTTTCAATGATAGTTTTGCTCTCTTCAATGTGTGATATCTTTAGTTGATTTTTTGAATCTGTATTTAGTTGTTGTAACGTCTGGGGATCCGCAAATTTACTTAATCCATCATTTGAAGCGTCTGTAGGTAAACAATCTTCTATTTTCTCGATTAATGCAGTTAAATAAAGGATTGTTTTATTAGCATTTTCTACCGTTTCAATAGAAGTTCTTAATAATTCAGAAAAATCTAATTGAGGTAAATTAAAGTAGCGGTGATTTCCATATCCGTCATCTATAACATCTATTGTAATTTCGGATACAAAGAGTGGGGACATTTGTATTTTGGCTTTGTGTAAAGCATGCACTAAACCTTGTTTTTGCATTTGAAATTTTGCATTGTAATAGTCCACATTGGTGGAAGTAGAGCTACTTTCTGCAATTACTCTACACGCTAAATAAAATAATTTACGAATTGTTTTAGTCATTCGAGTGGTTGTTTTATAAGCACTATAGACCATTTCCTTTGAAGCACTCGTGCTATTAAAAGTGATAACAGCCGCAGGTTCAATATTGTTTTTTTTACCAGCAAAACCAAATGAACAATAAGTCAGTAAAATACTTGCTCCAATGCATTGAATTGTCCTAAATAAAACCATTTTAAGATCCTCCATGATCTTCAATTTGAAAAAATACTCGTAAAGCCGGGGAATTTTTAACCAGCCACGTTTCAAGCTAAGATTCAGATTACCCTGTGTTTCTGGGATAGTCCATGGAGGGTGTGCTTTTAAATTTACAATCCGTTTGTTCCTCTTAAGTCACATGCAGGATCCCTCAGGCTCATTGATTTTAATTTCCATTAAAAGAGCTAATCCATCGGGTGTCATTAATTCTTTTACCAATTGAAAGCCAACTTTTTTATAGCAATGGATCGCTCGCGAGTTATTGTGGTCAACGTCGGTTATTATTTTTTTAATATCTGGATTTTGCAATAACATTTTTATAAATTCCTGAATCATTTGCGTGCCATAACCGCGATTGATGTAGGCTTCTTCGCCAATAAATTGGTCGATACCCATGGTCCCTGCAATTTCATCCGGCCACCAACCATCACCCACTTTGTCAGCATGGTAATACTGAATAAAGCCAATAGGGTGATCATCCAAATAAACGATAAAAGGGACGACGATTGTATCACCAATCCGGTTACCGTATTTTTCTTTGATTTCGTCGTGGGTTAATCCATCATTCCACCATTCTTTAACATGAGGCTTATCTAGCCAGCAGCAAATTAAGGCTAGATCATTTTCTTCGAGAGGTTTAAAAGAGATCATGATTTACTACTCAATGGTTTATCCAGATCAATCGATTCTGACCCCATTGATCCTACATTGATCTTATAGATTAAGGCAATCCCACCAATTATTCATGTCTCCATTATTAACTGGTTCTACAATTTCTGGTTTTGGTACTGCGTTCGCTGCTCGCTGAGCCTTTATTGCTTCGATTTCTTTAGCATCCATTTCCTTTTTTTGATTACGAAAAAGATAGGAGGCTAAGAAAGCAGTTAAAGGAAACTCACTTGGTTTAGGTTGGTGGGTAGTAGGTAATTTCGTCTCTGGACTGAGGCTTTTGGCATTGTTTGAAAACATTTTGATTAAAGATTTTAAATATCTTTCAGAGGTCCAAGATTTAACGCAGTTTAAAAATTTTTCACAAGACCCAGGAACTAACAAGTTTAAAGTATATTCTACTGAGTCGCCTTCATTTTTCGAGGACGCATTTTCATTCTCGTCCAACTGGCTAATAAAGCCATTTTTTTC
>SCSO01000467.1 GCA_004297865.1 Legionella sp. | reverse complement strand
AAAATTCCATCGAGATGCCCCGGATTTACGTGGTTGCACTTCAAAAGGAATAGCAATTTGTTTGAAGCCGACCCAACTATAAAGTCCTTTCATAAACCGATTACGTTCAGGCAATTGTTGTAGCGCGTGGACAATTTTTCTATCGAGAAGTCTAAAATCTCCTGCGTTTTCTGGAATGGCAATTTTGTTAATTTTGGAAGCGAGTCGATAAAAAAGATGAGCGGACTTGCGTTTAAGCCAGGGTTCATCATCACGATTTTTGCGGACGGCATACACCATGTCGTAGCCTTCTTCCCAATGCGCAATAAAGGTACGAATGAGACTCAAGGGATGTTGAAAGTCACCATCGAGCAGAATCACTGCTTCACCACGAGAGTAATCCAGTCCTGCGCTTAGCGCTTTTTCTTTGCCGAAATTTCGGCTAAAACGTAGATAGCGAAAAGTGGCTTGGTTGCGCAGTTGTTTGATAATGGTGGAGGTGCGATCTTTACTGCCATCATCCACTAGAATGATTTCGTAGGGGTAGGACAGACTTTTTAACGTATGGTCTAAAGAAATAACAAATTCGGCAATGACCGCTTCTTCATTGTAGATGGGAACTATGCAGGAAATGAGTTTAGTTTTGGTGTCGGTATTAGACATGGGATGATTGCGAGTGATGAAGTTAGTTATATGTTATCTAAAGGGAGAGGTAACGTCTATAAATGTATTTTGTTCTGTGGTAATGACAATAGTCTTAATCCTGCCCACCTGCATCAATCTTCGGAACCAAATACACCATCACCAAAACAGAACCCTCATGAACCATCAAACGAACCACTGGTTCATTGCTACGATTAAAACATGAATTCACCCCAGGAAAGCTCAATTGATTTTTACTTAATTCCCATTTTAAACCTTGAGAGCTAATGACAGCACTAGGCATACCCAGTAAAGAAATTTTAGTGTTAAGCGGCACAGCAAATTCCACATCGGCATTAATCACAGATCCCATAATAGGATGCGCCAATAAAAGATTATTACTATCCATAAAGATACTAATGTTATTCAACACATGATCTAAATAACCATCATGAATACCTACTACAATCGTAGGTAATAATCCCTGTTCCTGCAGATAGCTTAATGATTTTTGATAATCATTGGTATTTTGTTCGGGGCAGTACAAGGTCTTATTTTGTGAACGAATACTGGCATCCACGCTATCCAAATCACCAATAATAATTTGTGGAGTAATACCTAAGGCATCTAATTGATTGGCTGCGCCATCGGCAGCGATAATGGGTAAGGACCATTGGTTAAAAAAAGCGGCGTCTGGAAGCGCGCCATTTAAACATAAAATGGAACGGTACTGACTTAAATCAAAGAGTTCTCGAGTCATAATAATGCTTCTGTAAAAGTAAAATTAAACTAGACAACAATCCCAAGGCATTACTGGCTAACACAAACATAGAGTCAGTATAGCTGCCATAAATAATCCAAGCTAGTGAACACACGAAATAATTAAGTAACATTACTTGTGAAAGATCTTTAGTGGATTTAGTTTTTAATGATTTGTAGATTTGTGGTAGTAAACCAATAAAAGAGGTTACTAAAGCAAAAGTTCCAGAAATAATAACGATAGACACATTTTCCTCCGCTCATACGAATGAGATCAGGTACAAAGGGTTGGATTTCTCCTCTCAGTCTTAAATAGACACCCCTAATGGCGAAATCGAAGGATACCATATGGCTACAATTGCAGCAAATTATTGCCAAAAATCCGGCTATACTTAAAAAAAATCATTGGGAAGGGACTAGCATGGACAATTCAGGAAATAACAAGGAAGTCTTTGATTTAGAAGAAATAAAACGCCAAGCTAAAGAATCACTTAGTGATGGTTCAGTCACTAAAGATTATCCTTTGGATATTCAAGAAGCCTGTTCTTTACTCAATTCTGCCCTGGCTACCGAAATTATGTGCGTATTACGCTATCGTCATCATCAAATCATTGCCAAGGGCATTGATAGACCGCAAGTGGCAGCTGAATTCCTAGAGCATGCTCAGGATGAAGAGCGCCATATGATGATGATTGCCGAAAGGATTAATCAATTAGGCTGTGATCCCGATTTTAATCCAGCAACGGTGGATTCTAGAACGGCAACGGAATATGGTGCCGGAACTGATTTATTAAAATTGATTGAAGAGGATTTGGTTGCAGAGCGTATTGCCATTATGGTCTATCGTAAACTTATAGATTGGTTTGGTACTGCCGATCCTACAACTCGTCGTATGTTAGAAGAAATATTGCAAGATGAAGAAGATCACGCAGATGATCTTTCTGATTTGCTAAATACTACTAGTCGTTAAAACATAGACCTGGTGCCTGTGAGCATGCCCGTTTTTTATATTGTGTAATATTCAAAGACGGGCACGGGCACGAAAAAAGTTGTAGTTGTAGGTTGGGTCTCGACCCAACCTACCTAATGCAATTGTGCCTCATGAACGAGCCTGTACCAAAAAATCAATACGAAATCAATCGAGTCTGCCCCCATTGATTTTTTAAACGGCCTCGGGATAAGCATAAATAAGTCATGGTCGCTGTGATACATACTAAGGATGGTGCCAGCCATGGCATCTGCCATTGTTGACTTTGCTGTGCCAGTGGTAAACAAATTGCCCCTAGACTCGCAGCAAGTGCCCAAATGGTGGATACCCCACGACAGCGGTATTTGGCGGGTAATTGTAAATATAAAAAATAATACATGGATGAAGAAAACAAGGCGTTACTTAACGCATAAAAACTCAGTCCGAGTAAAACACCAGGAATGACGGCTTGTTGCGTAAAAAAGAATAAGACTGGAGCTGCAATAAATGCACCGATTAAACTACTACGCAGGAGGAACATCACTTTATCCGTAGTGTAAATTCGTGCAAAAAATAAAGCTAAAAAAGCTGCAAAAAGTTGAGTTATCGATCCTGCCCAAACACAAGTGATAGGTGACCAAAATCCTTGATCACTAGCATACGAAATCCAATACACATTACAAATGTAAACCGTCACGCTAATAGGTGCAGCTAATAAAGCAATATTAATCACCCCAGCCCACTCGTCTTTGAACATTTGCCACATACTGGATTGGTTCGCTTTAAACTCTGGGGACTCTTGAAGATTTTTGCGCAAACGACATACACCCAAGGATGCAAAGCCCACCAGGAGAAAGATAACTCGCCAGAGGTTATTGATTTGCAGCATTTGTAAAATGGCCGCAGTTGCGCCACCGATAAATAATCCCATGGTAGCACTTGCTGCAACGTAACTTCCCATTACTAAAGGGTTATGTCTTTGATGCTCAACTAAATACATCGCAGAATTATTCAATTCCCCACCTAAAGCTAAACCTTGCCCTA
>SCSO01000466.1 GCA_004297865.1 Legionella sp. | reverse complement strand
GTGAAAAAAGCACTTAATGAAAGGCAAAACTTGCTAACCATAGCACCGCATTTAGTCAAACCACAGCCTTTTGTTTTACCTTATCAAAAGCACATGCGCGCCGCTTGGTTATTGCGATTAGGTTTATTTTTTTATGATCATCTCAGTCGCAAAAATCGTCTGCCCAAATGCCGGTTTGTGTTTAAATCCCCTAAAAACCCCTATTTCAAACCCCTGCTCGATGAATTTAAACGGGGATTTCTATTTTATGATGCCGCAACCGATGATGCGCGACTTACTGTAGTGAATGCTTTGCAAGCAAAGAATAATGCAGCCAGTATTCGTACACATACTAAGGTAGTTCATGCTGAAGTGGTGGATCAGATATGGAAATTAACTGTGGAGCCCAAACAAGGTGAACCCTATTTTATTTATGCCAAAGCCTTGATTAATGCGTCTGGACCTTGGGTTAATGCTATTGCGGATATGACGCAAATCCCTAATCAACAAAAAATGACGTTGGTTAAAGGTAGCCACATTGTGGTTCCAAAATTATATGAGGGGCAACATGCTTATTTTCTCCAGCATGAAGACAAACGAGTGATCTTTGTCATTCCTTATCAAGGTTTTAGCATGATAGGAACTACGGATATTGCGTTTACAGGTTCTCCAGATGAAGTGCATATTAGTGAAGAAGAAATTGACTATTTAACCGGTTTAGTCAATTGCTATTTTAAAACCAAATTATCTAAAGATGACATAGTCTCTACCTGGAGCGGCATTAGACCACTGCTGGCCGAAGATGGTAAAGATATGAAATCGATTAGTCGTGATTATAATTTTGAATTCAGTATGCAGCCGGCGCCAATTATCACAATCTATGGCGGTAAAATTACTACCTATAGGCAATTAGCTGAAGACGTTATTAACCAATTGCAGGTTCTATTCCCTCATTTGGCAGTGTCGACAACCCAACATGCGCCCTTGCCTGGCGCTGAATTTAAGGGTATGAATTTTATTGATTACACAGAATATGCTCGAAAACACTATGACTGGCTTGAGCCAGAATTATTAAATCGCTATTTATTTAGTTATGGAACTCAAATGGAGCACTTTCTGAGTTCTTGTAAGAGCATGGCTGATTTGGGCAAGAATTTTGGAGATTCTTTGTATCAAGCTGAAGTGGATTATTTGCTGAAGGAAGAATGGGCTAGGGATGAAGACGATATTTTAAAAAGGCGGACTAAGTTGGGGTTTAGTTTTGCGGAGAGTGAGCGGGAGGAATTACGGGAGTATTTGCGGAATTTCATGAACACTGATTCCCTTCTCCCTTAAAGGGAGAAGGGTTAGGGATGAGGGTATTTAAATACCCCCCTCATCCCCGGCCCTTCTCCCCCGCAGGGGAGAAGGGAGAGTTCTGGGCACATTCTCTCTTGTAGTTTTGTAGGTTGGGTCGAGACCCAACACATCCATTTCGTTTTCGCTCACGATTTTTTGTTGGGTCACGACCCAACCTACAAAAAGAAACTAGCTCGCGTTGATTTTTAATTTTAAAAGTGCAATTATTTGCATTTTTTTATAAGGATCATAATGAGAACAAGGCTGTTGCTTAAAGGATTATTCCTTTCTTTATTTTTTATCGCTTTTACTACTCACGCCACCCCAACCCCACAAAACAAACTCATTCAAGCTAGCTATTTAGGCGAGTTTACTGAAGAAACTGCCGCTTTAGTTTTAAAAAAGAGCCCTCCTCTAGATACCTTGGCAGTGCACTATGCATTAGAGCTCTATCGTATCGAATACAGAACACCCGCACCCGATGGCAGTGAAGCAGTGGCTTCGGGATTAGTGGTTTTGCCTAAAAATCCAGAAAAACCGGTGGGAATAGTCACCTACCTTCATGGAACACGCTTTGAACGTAATGATGTCCCTTCCCGCAACAATCAAAAAAACTACATGTATTTGGCAGCTTTTAGCAGTAGTGGCGGTTATGCTGCCGTCATGCCGGATTATTTAGGGCTCGGCGATAGTAATCTAAATTTACATCCCTATGTGCAAGCGGAAACTCTAGCTTCCAGTAGTATTGATATGCTATTAGCCGCAAAGGAGTTTTTTAAGCAATCGCATTATCCCATTAATGAAAAGCTCTACTTAGCCGGTTATTCTGAGGGTGGTTTTACTACTATAGTGATGTTTGAGAAACTAATTAAAGATTATCCGCATATTCCAATTACTGCAGTGGCTGCGGGTTCAGCACCTTATGATTGGTTAGAAACCATGAAATTTGTAATGTTCAAGCCTGGTCCACGAGCAACGGCTTATTTGGCTTATTTTTTCTATTCTTTACAAACTTACAAACATTATTGGGCCAGTATGGATGAGATCTTTCTTCCGCCTTTTAATACCCTAATCCCGCAATTATTTGATGGTCAGCACAATACTCAAGAGGTCTTACAGGCCTTACCACCCCATCCTTTACAAATTCTGCAGCCTAATCTTATAGGTTCTATTATTTATGGTGATGATCCCCACACTGAGGATTTGATCATGAACTTTAACCATTATTACTTTATTCCTACAGCACCGTTAT
>SCSO01000563.1 GCA_004297865.1 Legionella sp. | reverse complement strand
TGCCAGTACTCAAGGCGGCGTGCGATCTCTTCGCGCACCGCAGACACCGTAGAGAGCATCGCTTCAACATACTCATTGTTCCCTTCTCCGGTGATGATGCCGCGCTCCGCTTTCACGCGCTTTGCTTCTTCCTCGGTCACACCGAAGTGCTTCTGCACTGCAAGCGTGAGTGCGTGCCCGCCGATATCAAGCGTGGTGGTGAAGCGCGGCATACGACTCCCCACCACCATGAGCTTGGTTGATGAGCGCCCAATATCAATAATGAGTACGGTCTCGGTGTCTCCGTGCGGTAGGAGCGCACGTGCGAGTGCAAACGTTTCTGCTTCCATACCACGGGTAGTGATGCCTGCGGTGTCCATGATTGCAATATGCTCTTCCACGACGCGACGCGCGTACCCTGCACCAACAATGTGTGTGAGCTCACCGTTCTCAACGAGTGGCGCAATATCAAACATCACTTCCTGTGGAGGAAGCGGTACATACTCATCAATCTTCTGTTCTGTTGCAACGCGCATCTCCTGAATTGTTGTTCCAGCAACATCAGCTTCAAAGAGATACCCGCGTGATTCTGAGAGTGCGATGTTCCCGTAGTTGAAGCGGTACTTCTTAGCGAGTTTCTCAAGTGTTTCGATAACGACCTTTTTGTCGGTTATCTCGCCGTTCACCACGATTCCCTGCTCGAGACGCTCCTCGGCAAACTGCTCAAGCTCGAGGCCATGCACTCGTTCGGTAAGAAGTGCGATTTTGATTCCGCTTGTTGAAATGTCGATGCCGGCAGTTGGCATAGCCATGTAGCGCGGCGGCGGCATCTCGACACGCAAGAGGTGCAAAAGATCTGTACGCGGCATTAGTTAAGAGTATACCTCTCTTATGAGGATGAAGCGTCTAATTTGCTTTAGTGCCTGGGGGAACTGGATGATCTGGGGTAAGGAATGCGAATGATTCACCCTCACCCACGGCAAAGAGCATGCCGTTTGATTCAAGTCCGCGCAGCGTGCGCGGTTCAAGATTGGTTACGAATGAAAATTGGCGGCCAATGAGTGATTCTGGATCTTCAACATACGCACGAATTCCCGATACAATCTGCCGGGGCTCGGCTTCCCCAAGATCAACCATGAGGCGCAGGAGCTTATCGGTGTCAGGCACGACTTCTGCAGAAAGCACCGTACCGATGCGAACCTCTACCTTATGAACGTCTTCAATGTTGACCATGGTGAGATAAGAAACTGGTAAGAATTAACGCGGCAGCTGAGGAGTCCAC